>URGG01000015.1 GCA_900547345.1 uncultured Collinsella sp.
GCCCGGATGCGACACTGAAGTGAGTGTCCATCCTCGCAGTATCCGGTTCTCAAGGTGCACGCCCCGCGGCTGATCCGGTCCGACCGGGCCGCGCGGCAAGGAGATATATTGCCAGACCGCGAAGCTCTGTGGGACGTCAATTCCACTCTTCACAAGTCCTACACAACATATTGCTTTCTATAGGTAATAGAAAGACTGGTGCGGATCTTCCGCACGTATCAGATGATGACCCTTTGGTTCAGGAATATATAGAGATCGGTCACCTGTAAGTGTTTATCTACCCGCGCTTTTAGCAATGTAAACCGCGCTTCAGATAAAAAGAGGGAGCGCCGCCACAACGCGACACTCCCCTAGCGATTCAAGAGAATCTATTAGGCCTCGAGAGCCTTCTTGGCGATGGTAGCCAGCTCGTTGAAGGACTCGATGTCCTCGTAAGCCATCTGAGCCAGGACCTTGCGGTCAAGCTCGATGCCGGCAACCTTCAGGCCGTGCATGAACTGAGAGTAAGAGATGTCGTTCAGGCGAGCAGCAGCGTTGATACGAGTGATCCAAAGAGAACGGATCTCGCGCTTCTTGTTGCGGCGATCACGATACTGATACTGCAGGGAGTGCTGGACCTGCTCTTTAGCATGCTTGTAAGTACGCGAAGCGGCACCGTAGTAACCCTTCGCACGGTGCATAACGGTACGGCGCTTCTTCTTGGCGGCAACAGCGCGCTTAATACGTGCCATGTTCTATCAACTCCTAGACGGTAAAACGAAAAACGGGAACGCGAACTTAGGCGAGACGCGACTTGATGACCTTGCGGTCGGCAGCGGCAATCTCGGTCTCCTGACGGAAGCCACGCTTACGCTTGGTGGACTTCTTGCTCAGGATGTGGCTCTTGAAAGCCTTGGCGCGCATAAGCTTGCCGGTACCAGTCTTGCGGAAACGCTTCTTGGTGCCGCTGTGGGACTTCATCTTAGGCATGAAATACTCCTTAATCGGTTACAGAACACTAGTTACTTGGTATCGCTTGCCGCTTTATCCTCATCGAAGGCGCCTTTAATCGGGGCGAGCAGCATAAGCATGTTACGGCCTTCCATCTTAGGCTTGGACTCGACCGTAGCGTAAGGCTTGAGATCCTCGGCGAGACGCTCGAGAACGTTAAGGCCCTGCTCCGGGTGAGCCATCTCACGGCCGCGGAACATGATGGTGATCTTAACGCGTGCGCCCTTCTTGAGGAAACGCAGAACGTGGCCCTTCTTGGTCTCGTAGTCGCCAACGTCGATCTTGGGTCGGAACTTCATTTCCTTGACCTCGACCTTGGACTGGTTCTTACGAGCAGCCTTGGCCTTCATGGCCTGCTGGTACTTGAACTTACCGTAGTCCATGACCTTGCAGACCGGCGGCTCCGCGTTGGGAGCGATCTCGACCAGGTCGAGACCCTGATCGTCGGCGACGCGCTGGGCATCACGGATGGCGAACAGGCCGAGCTGAGAGCCATCGACGCCAATCAAACGGCACGAAGATGCAGTGATCTCGTCGTTGATGCGGGTGTCATCAGACTTAGCTATTTTCCCTACCTCCATTCATAAAAAAATAACCCGGCGCTTCTCAGCAACCAGGTCGTACACATAGACTTCCTCGATTTGAGGAAGGGAATCTAAGTTGTATGACCAGTCAGCTGCTCATTGGCGCCAAAAGGTGGGAACCCTCGGGTTCCTCTTTAGGGCATTGCGAGAACAACGCCTTGCGAATAATAACACGTACAGCGCGTTATCACATTACGTACACGAAAAAGGGGCCTTGACCCCCTTGAACGCTCGCTTGCATGTATGGTGCCCGAGGCGAGACTCGAAGGGCCTTCGCTTCGCGAAGCCCCGGGCTTCGGGCGCGAGGCGCCCTCGCCACGCTCCGCTACAAACAGGCCGCAGGCCTGTTTGCTTAACGCTTCGCGCGCTCACGCGAGTTCGGCACGAAAAAGGGGGCCGCAACCCCCTTGAACGCTCGCTTGCATGTATGGTGCCCGAGGCGAGACTCGAACTCGCACGTTGTTGCCAACGGTGGATTTTGAGTCCACTGCGTCTGCCAATTCCGCCACTCGGGCACGTAATGCGTGAGTTAGTTTATCACAGCTTTCTACCGATTAGTCCGAAAATGGAACTTCGATCATTTCGATGAGTTCGACCGTGCGTAGCATCTCGCGCTGACGGCATCCGCGACCGTCGACCGAAGCCTCACCCATCTGGTTATCGTAAGGGTCCTCGCGCATGCCGTCGAAAGAGGGCTCAAACTCTGCCTGGAATCGATTGTTGGCCACCATACGCCACGGGTCGAGATTGCCAAAGTAGTGACGGCGGCGCCACTCCTCCCCCATCCTGCGAGCAGAAGATCCAAATGACACGTCGGCGTTGAGCCAACCGGTCTGCGGCGTATAGAACTCTGCCCAGTCGTGCGACCCCACCGAATCGGGCGCAACGTACAGGCCGCTCTGCCAACGGGCAGGCACGTCCGCGATACGGCACATGGTGATAAACGTGAGCGCCATAACGCCGCAATCGCCGCGGAGCGAATGCGCGCAGTCATCGGCAATAGATCCCAAAAGCAAGTACGGCGGCTGATAGCGATAGTCGATATGCTGCGTCAGATAATCATAGATAGCACGAGCGCGATCGAGCGGATCCTCGAGTCCGTCAACAACACCGGCCGTCAGCTGCTGCAGATACGGCGTGAATGCAATGTGCGGACGGTCCTCAGAAATATCTTCGGGCAACGGCGCGTCCATACACGGATGCGACGGAAGCGCACCCCCATAAATATCGCGATAAGCGGCTTTGATTTGATAGCGATAGGTCACCGAGAATGAGCGATCACTCGAAGAAGACCACGAGGCGGTACGCGCCGAAGCGTTCGCGGGAGCAACAGCACCCTCCGGCGTCATATCGAGAACCTCGATATGAGACTGTTGACGACAGGCGGCGGCAACGGGTAGCCAAGCGCGAACGGTCTCCCCCTCTAGAGCGCCGGGGACAGACAAGGACGCCTTAAGCGTAATAACGCGAGTCAATCCGTTTTGCGACTCCATCTCCTTGAGCATCTCGTTGCGCAGTGCTATTCCGTCCGTAGAATCGGGACGCATGCCGGGGACTTCTTTGGGATATACGCGAAGCGAATCGAGGAAGTTGTCGAGAACGAACAGCTCACCATCGATAAAGCGCCAGTCAATACGCTTACGGTCAATCAGATCGTTAAACTGCTCCTCGGTAAACTCAGGCCGCTCCTCGCGAATCATCGCAATAGCTCGATCGCGCGACACCGAAAAATGAAGCGGCGTCTCAAGCATGCGATACCGCTCGGCACGAACGCAGGCAGCAAGCGAGGGATCGGGATTCTGCCCCAAAAGACGATCACAAGCCGCAACAGTCTGCGTCAAATATCCGGCATCCTTGAGTCGAAGAATCTCGGGCGGCAGTCCAATATCGAGATGACGAAAGTCATTACAGCAAACATCAACAGAGCAACCAACAGGACCCTCGTCAATAACCTTCCCATCCGAAGGCAACACATTAACAACAGCCATACTAAAACTCCAAGTCACTAGAACGCTTGAAGTCCATTGTAGCGAGATAAAAAAGAAAGCCCCAATAAAGGAACTCTCAACACCGATAAACGGTACCTCTAAAAATGAATTCAGCCCAGTAACCCTGTAGCGAGTTAACAAAGGAGGCCCCGTTCACCCGGAGCTTTTCCCATTGCGCGACTTCTGGCAAAGCCAGGTGAGCGCAAGGGAAAAGCGTAGGGTGAACGGGGCCTCCGGCGGGAAGTTAAACCGCTACTTACGCCTTGTTGACGGAGCCAAACTCCTCCATGAGCTCCTTGGTGCGGGCAACGATGTTGTCGCGACCAGGCTTGAGGAGCTTGCGGGGGTCAAAGCCCTTGCCCTGCTGATCCTTGCCAGCCTCGATGTACTCGCGAACGCCCTTGGCAAAGACGAGCTGCAGATCGGTGTTGACGTTGATCTTGGAGATACCCAGGGAGATGGCCTTCTTGATCTGATCCTCGGGGATGCCGGTGCCACCGTGCAGGACGAGGGGCAGGTCGCCGGTCTGAGCCTTGATCTCGCCCAGGCGCTCGAAGGAAAGGCCAGCCCAGTCGGCAGGGTACACGCCGTGGATGTTGCCGATACCGCAGGCGAGGAAGTCGACGCCCAGGTCAGCAATCTGCTTGCACTCAGCAGGATCAGCGAGCTCGCCGCTGGAGGTCACGCCGTCCTCGGTGCCGCCGATGCCGCCGACCTCGGCCTCGATGGACATGCCCTTGGAGTGGGCAAGCTCAACGAGCTCCTTGGTGCGGTCGAGGTTAAGCTGGAAGGTCTCCTCGTGAGAGCCGTCATACATGATGGACGTGAAGCCGGCCTCGATGCACTTGAAGCAGTCCTCGTAAGAACCGTGATCGAGGTGAAGGGCGACGGGAACGGTAACGCCCGTGGCCTCGACGGCAGCCTTGACCATGTCGGCGCAGACCTTGAAACCGCCCATCCACTTAGCGGCACCAGCGGTGCACTGAAGGATCAGCGGAGACTTGGCCTCCTCGGCGGCCTGGAGAATAGCCAGGGTCCACTCGAGGTTGTTGGTGTTGAAGGCACCGAGACCGTACTTGCCGGCCTCGGCCTTCTTGAGCATGTCTGCTGCGTTGACGAGCATAAAAGAAACCTCCTGTAAGGTTGCTCCGATAACGCCTGAGATTTTACCACGACATACCCGAGCATAAACGTTCGTTTGTTCACGAATACCATCCGATTGGACAAATTTTGACCGTTTGCCCCACAGAATCGACCCACTGGGGAAAATAGCTTGACGATTGAGCGGTCTTCGTGGTTCGAAAGACGGCTTCAAGCCTACATCTGCATAAACGGGTTCTGCATAAGTTCGCGCGCCATCGTGGTCGAATCGCCATGGCCCGTCAAGCAAACGGTATCGGGCGGAAGCGTCTTGGCAAGTTTGGAGAGCGAGCGCATAATCGCCGCCTCGTCACCGCCGGAAAGATCGGTACGACCGTGACTGCCCGGGAAAAGCGTGTCGCCCACAAAGGCGATGTTCCCCTGCTCGGTCGCGGCGAACAGGACGATGCCGCCCGGCGTATGCCCCGGCGTCTCGATCACCTGCAGGCAGACGTCGCCCACCTCGATTGTATCGCCCTCGGCAAGCAAACGCGTCGGCTCACCCGGATCGGGCGTCTCGATACCCCACATGGCGCGCTGCTCCTCGATATTTGCGCGAGGTACCGTCACGTCCTTAGCGCACAACTCATATAGTGCGCTGTCGCCAACGACAGCTCGAACCCCGGCAACCCCGCCAACATGGTCGGCATGACCGTGCGTGCAGACAGAGCCGAGCACGCGCACCTCGGGATGCGCGGTGCGGATATGCTCCACAAGACGCTCGCCCTCCCACGCCGGATCGACGATTAAGCACTCGTCATTCGAAATCACGGCGTAGCTGTTGGTCTGAATCGGGCCGTTGACGAGCGCCTCAATCGAAGCCGCGCCTCGGGGTGTCAGGTCCAAAGTCATATCGCCCATGCGCATACCCTCCTTCTAAAATACGTTCGAGGCACCAAACGATGCCTCGAACGTAACCAATATCTATGATGCTGAGAGGCTCTCGCACCTACACACGGCGCTTGAGTTGCGCTCCGCCCTCGCCGGGCATAAGACGGCGAGCGTCGTAGACCGAGTCGACGCTGCTGATGGAAGCCAGCAGCGGATCCAGGCCGCTCGCATCCGAAATCTCGACCATAAAGCGCAGGGTCGCAATACCCTCGCGGTTGGTCGAGGTGGCGGCGGAAAGGATATTGCCGCCTGCATCGCCAATGGCAATGGTGACGTCCTTGAGCAGGCCCATGCGGTCCAGGCACTCGACCACGATCTCGACCTGGAAGAGGGTGTCGGCAGCGCCGTCCCACTCCACTTCGATCATGCGCTCGGGATGCTCCATAAGGCCCTTGACGTTGGGGCAGTTGGCGCGATGCACCGAAACGCCACGGCCGCGCGTGATGAAACCGACGATATCGTCGCCCGTCACCGGATTGCAGCAATGCGCCAGACGGACCAGCAGCCCGCTGTTGCTCTCGCCCTTGACGATAATGCCGTTGCTGGCGCTCTTGCCACGCTTTTGCGGCTTGCGGTTGGAGCCGCGGGCCGGCTGTTTCACGACCTCGGCGATAGCCTCGGCCTTGGTGACCTGTTCCTCGGGCTTGGGGTCCAAGATTTGCTCGACCTTGTTACCCACAGCGCGCGGGGCAACCTTGCCGGCGCCGACGGCGGCAAACAGGTCCTCGAGCTGCTTGTAGTTAAACTGCTCCGCCACGGCGTTGAGCGCACGCGTGGATCGCGGCGTAGAGATGCCATACCCGCGCTTGCGCAGGTCCTTGGCCAGTATATCGCGGCCGGCAGCGGCGTCATCGTCTTTGGTCGCGGCGGCGAAGTAACGGCGAATCTTCGACTTGGCCGAAGGTGTCTTGACGATCTTGAGCCAATCACGCGACGGCTTGGAACTCTTGTTGGTCAGGATTTCAACGCGGTCGCCCGTCTTGATCTCGTGCGTGAGCGGGGCCACCGCACCGTTGATCTTAGCGCCGACGCAGTGGTTGCCCACCTCGGTGTGAACGGCGTAGGCAAAGTCGAGCGGCGTGGAGCCGGCACGAAGCGCCATGACCTCGCCCTTGGGTGTAAAGACGAAGATCTCCTGGTCGAACAGATCGACCTTCAGCGAGTGCAGGTATTCCTTGGCGTCCGTAATCTCGTCAGAAGCCGCCCAATCGAGCGAATGTTTGAGCCAGTTAATCTGGTCGTCCAGACGCTGGGCATCATTGGTCTTAGACGCAGACGATCCGCCCGACTTCTTATAGAGCCAGTGGGCGGCAATGCCGTACTCGGCCTGCTCATGCATCTCGTAGGTTCGAATCTGAATCTCGAGCGGGCGGGCCGTGGGGCCGATAACCGTCGTATGGAGCGACTGGTAGTTATTGACCTTGGGCATGGCGATATAGTCTTTAAAGCGACCGGGCATGGGGTGCCACAGCGTATGCACCGCGCCGAGCGTGGAGTAGCAATCGCGCACCGAATGCGTGATGACGCGCAGTGCCACCAGGTCGTAGATCTCGGAGAATTCCTTGCCCTTGCGCTTCATCTTCTGGTAGATGGACCAATAGTGCTTGGAGCGGCCATTGATCTGGAAGCCCTCCAGGCCAATGCGGTTGAGCTCGTCGGTGAGCGTCTTGATGGTCTCGGCCAGATAGCGCTCGCGAACCTCGCGCGACTCCGCCACCATGCGCGCGATGCGCTGGTAGGCGTCGGGCTCAAGGTAGAAGAAGGACAGGTCCTCGAGCTCCCACTTAATAGAGCTCATGCCCAGACGGTCGGCCAGGGGCGCATACACGTCCATGGTCTCGCGAGCCTTAAACAGGCGACGGTCCTCGCGAAGGGCCGCCAACGTACGCATGTTATGCAGGCGGTCGGCAAGCTTAACGATAATGACGCGGATGTCCTTGGACATGGCGAGGAACATCTTGCGTAGCGTAAGCGCCTGCTTCTCGTCCATGCTATCGACTTCGATGTTGGTAAGCTTGGTCACGCCATCGACGAGCTCGGCTACCGTATCGCCAAACAGACCGGAAACATCGGCAAGCGAGGTCTCGGTATCCTCAACGGTATCGTGCAGCAGCGCGGCGCACACCACATCGCAGTCCATCTTGAGATCGGCCAAAATGATGGCCACCTCGACGGGATGGTTGATGTACATCTCACCCGACCGCCGCTTTTGGTTGCAGTGCTTCTCGGCGGCAAAGCAGTAGGCCTGCTCCACCTTAGAGAAGTCGTCCTCATTCATATATTTGAGGCACAGGCGCTCCAGCTTGTCGTAGCTGTCCGCCATAATCTCGGGCGGCAGCTCATCGGCATGCTTATAGTGCTCCATCTCCGAAAACGGCTGGAGGGCGGAATCATGGGCGGTACGGGCTGCGGCATCCATCGAGGTCCCCTTCCCCTAGGCCCGCGGTACGATCGGGCGGTTAACTTTGGCTAGCATATCAGAAGCGCACGAATCGAGCGCCCAGCTCCGGAAAGCCGAGAACTCCATGCGCGAGCGCAGACCCTCCAAATAACGGATTGACCTGCTCAATTGCACACGGCCGGGATTTTCCGCCATCGCGATGCGACGGGTGTCGTCAAACCCCGAAACGCGACAGAAACCAAGCTCTTCGAAGATTCCCAGACCGCTTTCCACCGAGCGCTCGTCGACCGGCGTGCGGGCATCGATGGCAAGGCACATCTGCGCGATGTCGATATCGCTCGCACTAAACGAGTCGTCTCCGGTCTTGCCGCGGTTGGAGCGCCACATAGTCTGCAGCGCTCGATAGAGCGTGACGAGCTCATCGCGCTCGGGCGCGTAGCAGTCGAGCAGGCGCTCGTTAATGCGAGCGTCACGCGACGAATAGAGCAGGTGAATCACGGCAGGTTGGCCGTCGCGACCGGCGCGTCCGCTCATCTGGTTGAACTCGATGGCGCCAAACGGCATGTGATAGAGCACGACATGGCGGATATCGGGCAGGTTGACACCCTCGCCAAAGGCGGAGGTCGAAACGATGCAGCTGAGGCTTCCGTCTCGGAATGCTTCCTCCACGCGACGGCGATCGGAACGCGCAAGCCCCGCGTTATAGAACGCGATATGGGTTGCGCAATCGGGCACACGCTTGCGCAACGTCTTGGCGAGCGCCACGGACTGGTCGCGCGAATTGACGTAGATGACGGTCTTTTCCCCCGTCGCCACAATCGACACCAAACGGTTCTCGCGACTTGCAAGATCACGGTCGTCCTCGAGCCGCAGGTTCTCGCGCACCGTCTCGTCGACCACCGTGCGAGTGATCGGCAGCATGCGGGCAAGCTCGGCCACGACCGGAGCCGTCGCGGTGGCCGTCGCAGCCATAACGACCGGGTCGCCCAGGGCTTTGAGGATATCGGGCATGTCGAGATAGGCGCTGCGGTCGCCGCCCTTGGCAAGGCCGGCGTGGTGCGCCTCGTCGATAACGACAAAGCCGATGCGGCCCGAACGCGCGAAACGGTCACGGTGGATAGACAGGAACTCGGGCGTCGTGAGCACGATACCGGTGCGGCCCGAAGCTAGACCGGCGAACACGTCATCGCGTGCGGCCTCCACGGTCTCGCCGGTCAGCATGCCAACGCCAATGCCAAGCGCTGCCATCGTCGACGAGAGGTGATAGGCCTGGTCGGCAACGAGCGCACGCAGCGGATAGACAAAGATGCTCGCACGCCCGCGAAGGACCGCCTCGCGCGCGGCATGCACATGGAAGATGAGCGACTTGCCGCGCCCCGTTCCCATAACGGCCAGAACACTTTGGTGATCGGCCAGGGCATCGAGCGCCTCGACCTGCGCGCGATGCGGCTGGTTCGAGCCTATAAAGCTATGGATAAGCGAGCGCGTCAGCTCGGTATAAGAAAGCTGGGCGAGCGTCTCGCGTTTACGCGACTCCAGGCGCAGGCCGGAATCCGCCGGCTGCACGCCACGACGAAGCTCGCATGCCGGATCGTCGACGCTGGGCAGCGTGGTATCGCGGACCAGAACATCCTTGATCATGAGCTTGGGCTTCACACGCCCCTGCCAATGCTCGGCAACGGCCTCGAACACCAAGTCGACAGCGCTATCGCAGTTGATGAGCTTATCGATTTGCGGCACGCGGAACATAATGGCCGGCACACTCGCGGCGCCATCGGTCGCCACAAAGCGCATGTGCTCGCCGGTTTTGCCCACCACGGCGCGATCGCACATCGTCACGCCCTCGGCGGCCAGCAGCGGCACCTTGTTGCCCTGGCCAAACGGCTCAAGACGGGAAATCTGCTCTATAGTCTCGATATTCAGCTCGGAAAGGTCGACCGTGGCGGCGACCTCGTCGATGTCTTCAAAGTCCTCGGCGGGAATCTCCGATAGCACGGCGGAAAGGCGACGACGGAATTCATCGAGCTTGGATGCCTCGATGGTCACACCCACCGCACCGGCATGTCCGCCGCGACGAATCAGCAGGTCGGAGCAGCGCTCGACGGCGTCAAACAGGTTAACTTTGCCCACCGAGCGACCAGAGCCGCGCGCGATACCGTCCTCGATCGAGAACAGCAGCGCCGGCACGTGATAGCGGTTGGTCAGACGGCTTGCCACGATGCCCTTGACACCCTCGTGCCAGCCTTCGCCGCCCACGACGATCGCGCGTCCGCCGTCATAGGTCTCCTCGACCTTTGCCATGGCATCGCGCGTGAACTCCGCCTCGATCTCACGGCGCTGGCGGTTGATTTCCTCGAGCTCAGCTGCCAGCGCGCTTGCTTCGATGGGATTGCAGGCAAGCAGCAGGTCGAGCGCCAGCTTGGGATCGGCCATACGACCGGCAGCGTTTAAGCGGGGAATGAGCGAGAATGACAGGCCATCCGCCGTAATGCTCGAAAGGTCCGCCTTGGCGAGCGCGGCAAGTGCGATGTAGCCGGGACGGGCCGTCACGCGCATCTGCTGGATGCCCTCGGCGACCAGTGCGCGGTTCTCGGGCGTAAGCGGCATCATATCGGACACGGTGCCCAGCGCCGCGACCTCGATTAGCGAACGCCAATACGACGGCTTGCCCAGGCGCTCACCCAGGACTTGCACCAGCTTGAGCGCCACACCAGCACCGGCAAGCTCGCGCGAGGGGCCCTGGTCCTCGAGCTTGGGGTCGGTCAGGGGCACACCCTGCGGCACCTGGTCGGAGGGCTCGTGATGGTCCGTGACCACCAAATCGATCCCCAGACTCTCCAGATAGGGGACCTCTTCCTTGGCAGCAATACCGTTATCGACGGTCACAATCAGGTTGGGTTGAGCGAGCTCGTTGACGCGGTCGAGCGCCGCACGCGACAGGCCGTAGCCCTCGTCAAAGCGGTGCGGAATAAACGGCGTGACGTTGGCGCCAAACGAACGTAGCGCCTCGGTCAACAGACAAGTCGACGTAATGCCGTCGACGTCAAAATCGCCAAAGACGGCGATACGCTCGTGGCTGCGAATAGCACGCTCAACGCGGTCGGCAACGACCGACATGCCCGGAATAACGAGTGGGTCCGCCCAGTCGCGATCGAGCGAAGGCGTCAAAAACAATTGGCCCTCTTTGATGGAGCCAATGCCGTGCGCGACCATAATGCGCGCCACCAGCCTGGGAATGCCCAGGCCAGCCGAAAGCTCCTTTTCGAGCTCGGGGTTTTGCTGAGCGACCGCCCAGCGATGCGTCGTCTTAAGCGATGACATAGGCACCCACCCCCGATAGGGGCAGGTCGCCGCGATACCTCTCACGGTTCATAGCGATGAGTCCTCTGTGTATGCCCGCTTCGGCAGGCAGATCTGTTGAACGGATTTATTATACCGTGCGGCGCGGACGCAAATCGCCGCAGCACGCCGCGGTTTCGGTAAACGATGCCGGTAATACCCTCGAAATAATCGAGCGTTTCTGACGCACGGACACATGTGAGCGTCTAGCATATCCAGTCAAAACGGATTCACGAGCAAAGGGAGTCACAAGAGCATATGAAGCAATGGGTTGGACTGGGCAAGTTTCTCGCGGGGCACATGCAAATCATCGTTCCGACTTGCGTGGCGCTCGGCGTGCTCTTTCCTCAACAGATCGGCGTTCTCAAGCCCATCGTTCCCACCTTGTTTGCCTTTATGACGTTCCAAGGTGCGCTCAGCAACACCTTCCACCAGGTAGCCGAGGTGTTCCACCGTCCGCTGCACCTGATTGTGGCATTGTTGGTCTCGGCGGCGCTTATTCCCATCGCGGCCTATGCCATGGGATCGTTGTTCTTTGGTTCCAACCCCAACCTTGTCTGCGGCATCGTGCTCGAATACAGTGTGCCCGTGGCAGTCACCGCTTTTATGTGGATCAGCATGTTCGGCGGCAACGGCCCGCTCGCGCTCACCATCATCCTGACGTCCTCGGTCATCTCCCCTGTGACGATTCCGCTTACGCTCAAGCTCCTGCTAGGCGCCACCGTCTCGATCGACGTGCCGAGTATGATGCAGAACATGGCCTTTATGATCGCCATCCCCGCCGTTCTCGGCATCGTGATCAACGAGCTCACGCGCGGATGGGGGCACGAAAAACTCTCCCCCGCGCTCTCGCCCGCCTGCAAGTTCATGATGATGGGCGTTATCGCCTCCAACTCCACCGCCATGAGCGAGTACGTGCTGCACATGAACGCGGTGCGCTTGGAAGTCGCCCTCTTTATTTTGGTCTTCGCCATCAGCGGCTTTGTCGTCGGCATTCTGGTCGCCCGCGCGCTGCATCTGCCATATAGCGAAACGACCACCATGTGCTTTACCTGCGGCATGCGCAATATCTCTTCGGGCGCCGTCATCGCCACGCAATACTTTCCGGGCGAAGTTGTGTTTCCCGTCATGTGTGGAACGTTGTTTCAGCAGGTGCTCGCCTCGCTTATCGGGCACTTCTTTGAGCGTCTGACCGGCGAGGAGCGCGCCGCCCAGCGCAAGCGCGTCGAGGCCGGCCGCGATGCAATGGCGCGCTAAACCGTCCGCAGTGTGCGGGCGCTCACTTTACGATGTGAGCGCCTCCAGATGTGCGCGGAGTCGCTCCGCATCGACATCGAGCGTGGTCTCAGCATTGACCTGAGCCAGCCGATACCCGACAAAGTAGGGTGAAACCACCCAACGTGGAAGCGCCTTGGCAATGGTTCGGTCGCTCATGTGATAGAAGAACAGGTTGTACGACTCTGCACGACCGCCATGGTGCTCGTGCAAGATATAGCGCAGAGCTATCTGGATTGCATCGGCGAAGAGATCCGCCTCGGCTTGGTCTCTCGTGTCATCGCTGGCGGCGATTCCCTGCGGGGCTGAAACGTTGATCTCAAAGAACCCCATGATCGGTTCGGTTGAGATATTGACCGAGATCCTCCCCTGTTGCCAGACATTGATGCCTTCGAAATTGGCAGAAGTCAGCGAAGTGTAGCCGTCTTCCTGCTCCAAACCCACAATCTGCATGTGCGGATGCACGAGACTACCGCCCGAGAGCGGACCCTTGTTCTTGTACATGAGCACGCTTCGATACTGCTGTGAATCGATCATCTGCTGCCAGCAACCCAGGGCAAACCGCATCACATGGTGGAGTTCATCCGGCTCGTAGGTCACCAGGTCGGCATCGTGATCGGCCGACTCGATCAGCACGGTTTGACGGGTGGCGCGCAGGGTCTTGAACTTATTCACGAGCCAAATGCAATCGCCATCACGGCGAATGATGTCGGTGAGCCCTTCTGTATCGCAAAAAGGGCACGCGGTGCCGGGACGACGGTTGTCGTCGGGCTTACCGTTCGCCTGCTGAACGTCAAATACCAGCGCCACGGGTTATACCTCCAGCGGCACAATCTTGGTGCCATGGAGCTCGGAGACGCCCAGTGCCGCCGCCACGGTATCGCGGTTGGCCGTGGAAATGCCGCCGCCGGGAAGGATGGTCAGGCGGTCTCCCGCACACTCGATAAGACGCGACAGATGCTCCAGGTTGTCCTCGATCGGCGTGCCGGCGGCACCGCCGTGCGTCAGGATGCGCGTAACGCCGCAATCGGCGAGTGTGTCGACGGCATCGAGTTGAGCCTCGGGCGAGAGCTGGTCAAACGCCATGTGAAAGGTGATGTCGATGGGCTCACGCTTGCATTCCTCGGTCGCGCAGCCCGCGGCCATCACGAGGGCGCCCAACGTAAGCTCGTCGAGCGCCCATCCGCCAGCGCAGGGCTTGCAGCAGCCAAAGACCAAGCCGTCAACGCCGGCGCTCACGGCAAGGCCCAGGTCCATCTCCATCATACGCAGCTCGTCCTGGTTGTAGTGAAAGTCGCCGCCACGCGGGCGAATCATGCACATCACCCGTGCATCGTGCTCGTGGGCATAGTTGGTCGTAGCGCTGATAACGCCGGCCGAAGGCGTGGTGCCACCAACGGCAAGGTTGTCGCACAGCTCGATACGCCTTGCACCGGCATCGATAGCCGCCGGCACCCGCTCAAAGTTCTCGGCACAAAACTCGTACAGCATAGATGGACCCCCAAAGACAGCAGATGTTTTCCGACGGGCATTGTCACACATCCCCATGAAGTTGCGGTGGAATAGGGACTGTTTTGGCCTCTTAGACTCCCATTTAGTCCCTATTCCACCGCAACTTAAAAAGGGGGCGCTGACCGGGATAGTCAGTGCCCCTTCGTTGAATGAATTAACCGCCCAGATAGGCTTTGCGGACGTTATCGTCGTGCAGGAGCTCTTGGCCGGTGCCGGTCATGGTGATCTTGCCGGTCTCGAGCACGTAGCCGCGCGTGGCGATGGAAAGCGCCATCTGCGCGTTTTGCTCAACCAGAAGCACCGTGGTGCCGGCCTTGTGCAGGTCCTCGACAATCTGGAAGATCTGTTCGATCAGAATCGGCGCCAGACCCATGGAAGGTTCGTCGAGCATAAGCAGTTTGGGGTTACTCATAAGGGCGCGCCCCATAACGAGCATCTGCTGCTCGCCGCCTGAAAGGGTGCCGGCGACCTGGCGACGACGTTCCTTTAGGCGCGGGAACTGCTCGTAGACGCGCTCCAGGCCCGGAGCCACCGTGGACTTGGGCTGCGTATAGGCACCCATCTCCAGGTTCTCCTCGACCGTCATCTGCAAAAAGGCGCGACGGCCCTCGGGAACCTGAGCCAGGCCCTTACCAACCAGCTTATCAGCGGGCGTATGGGTAATGTCCTCGCCCATAAACTTGATGGAGCCGGTCTTGGAGCGCAGCAGGCCCGAGACGGTCTTAAGCGTCGTGGACTTGCCGGCGCCGTTGGCACCGATCAGAGCCACGATCTCGCCCTCGTTGACGTTAAAGGAGATGTCCTTGATGGCGTGGATGGCGCCGTACCAGACGTTGATGTTGTAGACGGAAAGCATCGGCTCTGCCATTTAGTTCTCCCCCTTATCCTGCTTGCCCAGATATGCCTCGATAACGGCGTCGTTGTTCTGGATCTCCTCGGCCGTGCCCTTGGCAATGACCTTGCCAAAGTTGAGCACGCAGATGCCCTCGCAGATGTTCATAACGAGCGACATATCATGCTCGATAAGCATGATGGCGATGCCGAAGGTGTCACGAATCTTGACGATGTTCTCCATAAGCTCCGCGGTCTCGGACGGGTTCATGCCGGCGGCAGGCTCATCGAGCAGCAGCAGCTTGGGGTTGGTGGCAAGCGCGCGGACGATCTCCAGACGACGCTGTGCGCCGTAAGGCAGCGATCCGGCCTGCTCATTTGCCAGGTGTTCCATATCAAAAATGGACAGCAGCTCCATGGCGCGCTCGTGGGCGGCCTTCTCGTGCTTCCAATACGTCGGCAGGCGCAGCACGCCCTCAAAGCCGGAGTAGCGCTCCTGGTTGTGCAGGCCAACCTTAACGTTGTCCTCCACCGTCATGGTGTTGAACAGGCGAATGTTCTGGAACGTACGGGCAATACCCATGCGGTTGACCTGGTAGACCGACTTGCCCGAGGTGTCCTCACCATCGAGCAGGATGGTGCCGTGCGTAGGCTGGTACACCTTGGTGAGCAGGTTGAAGACCGTGGTCTTGCCGGCACCGTTGGGGCCGATGAGACCGGCGATCTCAGTCTTGCCGATGGTCAGGCTAAAGTCATCGACTGCCTTAAGGCCGCCGAATTCAATGCCCAGGTGGATGCACTCGAGCGCCGGGCGCTCGCCCAGGTCGCGGTCGGGAACGATGGCGCCAGAAGGATACGGGACCATCTTGCCCTTGTTGAACTCAAATTTACTGGGCATCGGCTGCCACCTCCTTCTTGGAAGCAAAGCGGTCCTTGACGCGACCGAAGAACGCCTTGAGCTGCGGGTTGTTGGTAAAGATCATGACCAGAATCAGCACGATGGCGTAGATGAGCATGCGGTAGTCCGAGAACTGACGGAGCAGCTCGGGAAGCACCGTGAGCAATGCCGCCGCGATGACGGAGCCGCGCATATTGCCCAGACCGCCCAGGACCACGAACACCAGGATGAGGATGGACGTGTTGAAGTCGAACTTGGTGGCGGAGAGCTGCGAGAAGTTACCGCCGAAGAGAGCTCCGGCAGCACCGGCGAGGGCAGCGGAAACCACGAAGGCGATCATGCGGTACTCGGTGACGGAGATGCCCACAGACTCGGCAGCGATCTTGTTGTCGCGCACGGCCATAATGGCACGGCCGGTACGGCTGCGAACCAGGTTGAGCACGATCACGAGCGCGACCATGACCAGGATGGCACCGGCGAGGAAGGTCGAGTACGTCGACACGCCCGAGGCGCCCTGGGCGCCCTTGATGATGGCGGTGCCGTCCTCGAGCAGGTGCAGGTCATCGATCGTGGAGTTACCCGTGATGTTAAAGATCACATGCAGGCCGCGGGAATCGACGCCCACAATGAGGCAGGTGACGATCTCCTTGATAATCTCGCCAAAGGCCAGCGTCACGATAGCCAGGTAATCGCCGCTCAGACGAAGGACCGGGATACCAATCAAGAAGCCCAGGATGGCGGCAGCGATGGCGCCGACCACGATACTGATGATAAGGCGCACCGGATCGGAGGGAACGGCGCTCTCCAGCGCGACGGCGGTGACGATTCCCGTATAGGCACCGACACTCATAAAGCCCGCGTGGCCCAGCGACAAGTCGCCCGCGATGCCGACGACGAGGTTAAGGGAAATGGCCATGACGATATAGGCCGTGATGGGAACCAGCTGACCGGCGATCATGCGCGGAATCATGTGGTTGGACTGCATAAAGAACACGATGGCAAACGCCACAAGGCACATGGCGTATGTGACAAAGTCGTGACGCGTCTGCTTGTCTTTAAGAAACTTCATAACGCTCACCTACACCTTCTCGGGGACGTACTTGCCCAAGAGGCCGGCAGGCTTGACGAGCAGGACGATGATCAGAACACCAAAGACGATGGAGTTGGCAAGGCTCGTGGAAATGTAAGCCTGCGCCATCGCTTCGATGATGCCGATGAGAATGCCGCCGACAAAAGCGCCGGGGATGGAGCCGATGCCACCGAAGACAGCGGCGTCGAAGGCCTTGATGCCAGGCATAGCACCCGTCGTGGGCTGCAGCACCGGCGAGTAGGAGCACAGCAGCACGCCGGCGATGGCGGCAAGGGCAGAGCCGATGGCAAACGTCATCGAAATGGTGCGGTTGACGTTGATGCCCATGAGCTGAGCGGCAGCCTTGTCCTCGGACACGGCGCGCATGGCCTTGCCCATCTTGGTCTTACCTGTAAAGAACATCAGGCCGGCCATGATAACCAGGCAGGCGACGATGGTGACGAGCGAGACGGCGCTTACGTTGAACTTGGCCAAGAACTCCGGCACCTGGAAGGTGACGAGCGAAGTGAAGTTCTTGGGCGTGGCGCCCCACAGAAGCTGTGCGGCATTCTGCAGGAAGTAGGACACGCCGATAGCCGTGATCAGAACGGCCAGCGGGCCCGCCTGACGCAGCGGCTTGTATGCCAGACCCTCGATGAGAACACCGAGAACGGTACAGACCACACAAGAAAGAATTACAGATGCCCAGCCCGGAAGGCCGAGATACGACGTGGCACAGAACGAGACATAGGCACCGACCATGATGACGTCGCCGTGAGCGAAGTTCAGCATCTTGGCGATACCGTAGACCATGGTGTAGCCCAACGCGATGATGGCGTAGACGCTGCCCATGGACAGGCCGTTGACCAGGTATTGGATAAAGACCGTCATGTTCCACATCCCCCTTTCGAATAGGTTTCCAGTTAATGTATGAAACAGGGACGTTACACTGTCCCTAGATACCAAGCAAGCAGGGAAGGCCAAAACCTCCCCTGCTTGGGATCAAAACCGCTCTATGTAAGGCGGCCAATTAGGCCTGTACGTACTTGCCGTCGGTAATGACGTACGCCGTCGGGTCCTTCTGGACCTGGCCCTTGTCGTTCCAGGAGAGCTTGCCAGTCAGACCGTCAACGGTAATGTTGCGCATAGCCTCGGGAAGCTTCTCGGCAACCTCGGTCGGGTCGGCGTCGGCACCCAGGCCGGCTTCCTTGAGGGCCTCGACCACCGCATGCACGCCGTCGTAGGCGTCGGCGGCAAACTGGTCCGGAGTCTCGCCATACTTATCCTTGTAAGCGTTGACGAAGTCGGCGTTCTTCTCGTCGTCAGCGGAGAACGGGGTCATGAGCAGCAGACCCTCGGCAAGAGAGGTATCGAAGCCCTCAACGCCCAGGATGCCGTCCATACCGTCGCAGCCCATCATCTTGACGTCGTAGCCCATGTCCTTGGCGTTCTTGAGCAGGACGGACGCCGGCGTGTAGTAGATCGGTGCAAAAATCATGGTGGCGCCGGCCTGCTTTGCCTTGGTCAGCTGGTTGGTAAAACTCGTAGCAGAGTCGTCCTTGAAGGTCTCCTCGTCGACAATCTCAAGCTTAGACTTAGCGGCCTGGGCTTTAAAAGAATCTGCGATGCCCGAAGAATAGGCGTCGCCGGAGTTATAGAACAGCACGAACTTCTCGTCCGCATATTTCTCTGCCAGGAACTTGGCAGCGTTGACGCCCTGGTTGGGGTCGGTAAAGCAAACCTGGAAGACGCAATCCTTGCCGTCGGTGACGTCCTCGGAGGACGCGGACGGGGTGATCATGAACGTCTTGGGGTCGTTGCCACACTCTGCGGCAACGGCAACCGACGCACCCGTGGTGGTCGGACCGACGAGGGCCTGCATGCCCCAGTCGAGCAGGGTGTTGAAGGCGTTGACGGCCTTCTCGCCGTCGGCCTGGTCATCCTCGGCCTTGCTGGCAAGCGGCAGCTCCTTGGTCGAGAAATCCTTGCAGCCAAGCTCGACACCCTGGGTAACGGACTTGCCGTAGGACGCGTTGGCGCCGGTCAGCGGGCCGATGGTACCGATCTTAAACGAAGCGTCGCTTGAAGCGGAACCGCTGTCGCCGCCGTTGGAGGAGCAACCAGCTAGAATGGACATCGCCCCCAGACCTGCTGCGCTCGCGATAACGCTCCTGCGATTCATAACAGGGTTCAATGACTTACCGGTGAGGCTCGACATGCGGCTCTCCTCTCAAATCTCGTCGGGTTTCGGTTACCCGACAGGCCATCCTTCGCCGTGTTCGGCGTTCGCAAAATACTAGACGCTTTAGTTAAGGAAAGTGGCGATTATTTCAACTTTTCTTTGGATTTGTCCATTTATCCATAATTCTGCGTATTTCTATTACTTTATGCAGTAATGCCACTTTATTGTGTGAAAGTAATGTTTCCGTTCTGTTACAGGCGTCCCTGCCCTGAATAAAACGGCCTCACCGGTCGCGCTTTATGCGCACTTAGGCGGCGATGTACTTGCCGTCCTGGATCACATAGGCTGTGGCGGGCTTTTCGACCTGGCCCTCGTCATTCCACGTCAGCTCGCCTGTCAGGCCCTCGATCTTGATCTTGCGCATGGCCTTGGCAAGGTCGCCGGCAATGTCGGCACCGTCGGCCGAAATGTCAATCCCCGCCCTATCGATGGCCTCGGCGATGGCGTGGACGCAATCGTAAGCGTCGGCGGCAAACTGGTTGGGCGTCTCGTCGTAGGCATCCTTATAGGCCTTGACGAAGTCGGCATTCTTCTCATCGTCAGCCGAAAACGGGGTCATGAGCAGTACGCCCTCGGCAAGAGAGGTATCGAAGCCTTCCACAGAAAGCAGGCCGTCCATGCCGTCGGTACCCATGAGGGTCATATCGTAGCCCATGTCCTTGGCGTTCTTGAGCAAAACGGACGCCGGCGTGTAGTAGATCGGCGCAAAGATGAGCGTGGCGCCGGCCTCCTTGGCCTTGGTGAGCTGGTTGGTAAAGCTCGTGGAAGAGTCGTCCTTAAAGGTCTCGGTATCGACGATGTCGAGCTTGGACGCCTTGGCCTGCTCGGCAAAAGCGTCGGCAACGCCCGAGCTATACGTATCGCCGGAGTTGTAGAACAGGGCGATCTTGGCATCCGCGTACTTCTCGGCCAAGAACTTTGCGGCGCTGGCGCCCATGGTGGGATCGGTGAAGCAAACCTGGAAAACCGTGGTCTTGTCCTTGGTGACGTCGAGAGACGAGGCCGAGGGCGTGACCATGAGCATATCGTCGGCGATCTCGCCCGAGACGGCGACGGCGGCACCGGTGGTAACGGGGCCGACGAGCGCCTGCATGCCCCAGTCGCACAAGGTATTGAAGGCGTTGATGGCCTTCTCGCCGTCAGCGACGTCATCCTCGGACTTAAGCGAGAGTTTGAGGTCCTTGGTCGAGAAATCCTTGGCGGCGAGCTTGGCACCCTTCTCGGCCGAAACGCCATAGGTTGCCGCGGCGCCGGTCAGAGGGCCGATGACACCGATCTTGAAGGTCTTGCCGTCATCGGCGGAGCCGCCGTCCGAGCCACCCGACGAGCAACCAGCGAGTGCCGCGGTGCTACCGAGCGCCGCAGCGCCAGCCAAGAAACTCCTGCGGTTAAGTACGTTGTTGATGCTAAACATGGTGTCCCCCTTTTCGCTGGCCGCGGTGCGGCCGTCTTGCGGTACAGGGCAAACCTTATGGTGCAAACGTTGACAGTTTGTTACGGAAGTTCGTTTGTAGCGAGCGTGTTTCCAATGTTTCCGCAGCGTTTCGGGGGTGGCGTTTTGTGCTGCTCCCGCTGCCAGGCAAGCACGCGCCCGCACTTCACGCTAGAATGCACTCAACCTTTAAGCGGTTAATCCATCCATAAGATGCACGAAGGAGCTATCTATGAGCGAACCCCTGCGCACCGTGAACGTCGGCCTCATCGGTCTGGGAACCGTCGGCGGCGGCGTGGCCCGTCTGATCAAGAGCCACCACGATGAGTACCTGGCCGCCTACGGCATCGACCTTAAGCTGACCCGCGCCTGCGCGCTTGCCTGGGAGCAGGCCGAAGCCGCCGGTATTGAGCGCGAGGCCTTTACGAGCGACTGGCACGACGTCGTCACCGACCCCGCCGTCGATATCGTCGTCGAGCTCATCGGCGGCGAGCACCCCGCGACCGAAATCTTCACCACCGCCTTCGAGAATGGCAAGCACGTCGTCTCTGCCAACAAGGCCCTGCTGGGCCGTCATGTCGAGACGCTCGCCGAGAAGGCGCGCGCGTGCGGCGTGCAGATTAAGTGCGAGGCCAGCTGCGGCGGCGGCATCCCCATCGTGAGCACGCTCGAGCACGACCTGGTGGGCAACAAGATCCTGACCATCGCCGGCATTCTCAACGGTACCACCAACTATATCCTGTCGCGCATGGACGCCGAGGGCGCCGATTACGCCGACGTGCTCGCCGACGCACAGGCTAAGGGCTATGCCGAGGCCGACCCATCCGCCGACGTCGACGGCTTCGATGCCGCCAGCAAGACGGCGATCCTCGCCTCCATCGGCTTTGGCACCCGCGTTACCACCGACGATGTGTACCAGCAGGGTATCCGTACCATCGGCGCCGAGGACATCGCCCAGGCCCGCGAGCTCGGCTACACCATTAAGCTACTCGGCATCGCCCGCAACACCGACGCCGGCGTCGACGTCCGCGTGCATCCCACGCTGATTCCCGCCGATCACATGCTTGCCAAGGTCAACGGCGCCATGAACGCTGTCTACGTGGTAGGCGACGCCGTGGGCGAGACCATGTTCTACGGTGCCGGCGCAGGCTCCTTCCCCACCGCGAGCGCCGTCGTAGGCGATATCCTGTCGCTCTCCGAGCAGATCAGCCGCGGCGTGGCTCCGCTGCCCGAGATCGAGCCCTATGGTCACAACCTCGCCTTTAAGCCCATGGACGAGCTCCAGACCAAGTACTATGTGCGTCTGAAGGTCGCCGACCGCGTGGGCGCACTGTCCGAGACGGTCGACATCTTTGCCAAGCACAACATCTCGATCTCGCTCATCAACCAGGTCGAGGACGGCAAGTCGGGCGTCAGCGATGCCTGCTCGGTCATCTTTCTGACGCACCGCGCACTCGAGAAGGACGTCCAGGCTGCCGCCGCCGAGCTTGCCAGCGTCGACTGCGTGGCCGAGGTCGCCAACGTCCTGCGTATCGAGGACGTCGAGGCCTGGACCGAAGGCGTCATGGCCAACTAATCCACTACTTCGAACCTCAACGGAGCTCAACGCAAAAGGCGCGCTGCCTGCATCAACCGCAGACAGCGCGCCTTCTATTATTTGGACGGAACCCGTATCCCGACATTCCTCGCTACTTGCCGTCGTCGTCCTCGGCTTCTTCTCTTGCATAGAGCTCCAGCATGCGGCGGCGGTATTCGCGCACGGCGAGCTTGGCGCGCTCCAGGCGGCGACGCTCACGCGGAGTCAGCTCGGACAGGTCGACCTCGTCTCCATAGGTCTTATCGGCAAGAAGATGTGCCGCGTCCACAATACGGGCATCGATATGGCCGCTCGCCGCCTCGGCGGAAAGACGCTCGGCAATCGTATCGAGCGTAGGCAGGCCCTCGAATACGCGACCGTGACCATGCGAGGTCAGCAGCTCGTGCTCGCGTGCGAGCAGGCTCGCCAAATCGTGATGGGCGCGCAGGATGTCGAACGCATCGGATGGATGCTCGGCAACCTCTGCCACGGCGGCGACCGGTGCGGCGTCGACCACGCGGTAGAAGAGCTGAGCAAGCAATGGCATCAAGAACACCGTGATGGCGCCGGCGGCAACCATAACCGACGCGATGTCTTGCGACAGCGCGCCCGCGTTGACGGCAACGCTCGTAACGGCAACGATGATCGGTAGCGCCGTGGTGCAGTACAGGGCCACGGTAATGCGGCCATACGCCGACACATCGCGCGTCGCGGGACAAATGCCCATAGAGATGAGAATGGGCACGGCACGAATAATCAGCAACGCCACGATAAAACCCGCGAGCAAGCCCGGGCGCGACACCACGGCCGTCAGATCGATCTTTGCGCCCGATACAGTAAAGAACACCGGAATCAAAAAGCCGTAGGCCAGGCCGTCGAGCTTGGTCTCGAGCGTATGGTTACCCTCGGGGATGATATAGCGCAGGACAAAGCCGGCGGCAAAAGAACCCAACACGATGTCGAGGTCAAAGATGGCCGAGAACGCCACGAGCGTGACCAGGATGAGCACCGTCAGGCGCACGAAGGTCTGCGACGTGGTGTCGGCGCGCTCCTCGACAAACGAAAAGAAGCGGCTGCCGACGCGCTTGGAGCGGCTTGGGACCACGGCCAGCAACACGCAAACCACCGCAAACAAGCCAAGGATTACGAGCGTTTGGATGCCGCTGCGAGCAGACAGCAGCACCGACATGGCGAGCACGGGACCGAGCTCGCCCCAAGTGCCATACGCGAGAATCGAGTCGCCCACACGCGTGCCGGTGAGCGAGCGCTCACGCATGATGGGCACGAGCGTGCCGAGCGCCGTAGAAGTGAGGGCAAGCGTCACGGCGATACCGTCGAAATGACTGACCGAGAACCACGGGGTAAAGCGCACGGCAAGCCAGGCGATACCAAACGTGACGACCCACGTCGCCAAGCCGTAGCGCCCCTCGACGCCCGTGATGCTCTTGGGGTCGATCTCAAAGCCGGCAAGCAGGAACAAAAAGGCCAGGCCGAGCTCGGACACCAGCGACACCTCGGCATCCACATGGATAAGGCCGAGCATATGCGGGCCCAGCACCGCACCGAACACGAGCAAAAAGACCGTCTCGGGAACGGGTTTTCCAGGAATCGCCGAGGCGATGAAGGGGCTTGCAAAGGCCACGAGTGCGATGATGGCGAGCGAAGCGAATGCCATGTGATGCCTTTCTCTTGTTTGCGCTTCACTGTAGCACCCTCGCCGTCCTCAACGCACCGCGAGCTGTCGTATCATAGTGAGGTTTACAAACATGTGGCTCAAGGCGACCGCAGGGCAGACCCCGCAAACCGACCGCTGCCGCATACCGTACCGTACGCCCAACCGATCAGGAAGGCAGGAACCAATGGTCTCTCGTATCTACGTGGAGAAGAAACCCGGGTTCGACGTCGAGGCTCAGCAGCTCAAGGGCGAGCTGACCGAAATTCTCGGCATCAAGGGCATCGAGGCCCTGAGGATCATCAACCGCTACGACGTCGAGGGCATCGACGAGGAGCTTTTCCGCTCCTGCGTGCCGACCGTCTTTAGCGAGCCCCAGGTCGATGTGACCTACGACGAACTCCCCGCAAGCGATGGCGCCGTCTTTGCCGTCGAATTCCTGCCTGGCCAGTTTGACCAGCGCGCCGACTCCGCCAGCGAGTGCGTGCAGCTCATCAGCCAGGGCGAGCGCCCCGCCGTGCGCTCCGCCAAGGTCTATATGATCTCGGGCGCCCTGGACGAGGCCGCCATCGAGGCCATCAAGCACTACGTGGTGAACCCCGTCGAGGCGCGCATCGCCTCGCTCGACCTGCCCGAAACGCTGTACATGGAGACACCCGAGCCGCAGCCCGTCGAAGTGCTCGACGGTTTCCGCGAGCTCGACGAGGCCGGCCTTGCCGCCTTTATCACCGAGCGCGGCCTTGCCATGGACGAGGCGGACATCGCCTTCTGTCAGCAGTACTTCCGCGATGAGGACCGCGACCCCACCATCACCGAGATCCGCGTGATCGACACCTACTGGTCCGACCACTGCCGCCACACCACCTTCGGCACCGTCCTGGATGACGTGACGATCGATGACGCCGTGGTGCAGCAGGCCTTCGACCGCTACATGGAGATGCGCCACGAGCTCGGTCGCGACGCCAAGCCCGTCTGCCTCATGGACATGGGCACCATCGGCGCCAAGTACCTCAAGAAGACCGGCGTCATGACCGATGTCGACGAATCCGAGGAGATCAACGCCTGCACCGTCAAGGTGAAGGTCGATGTCGATGGCGAGGACCAGGACTGGCTGTTCCTGTTTAAAAACGAGACCCACAATCACCCGACCGAGATCGAGCCCTTCGGCGGTGCCGCCACCTGCGTGGGCGGCGCCATCCGCGACCCGCTCTCGGGCCGCAGCTATGTGTACCAGGCTATGCGCGTCACCGGTGCCGGCGACCCCACCGTCCCGGTTTCCGAGACGCTCGAGGGCAAGCTGCCGCAGCGCAAGCTCGTGACCACTGCTGCCGCCGGCTACTCCAGCTACGGCAACCAGATCGGCCTTGCCACCGGTCAAGTCAACGAACTCTATCACCCCGGTTACGTGGCCAAGCGCATGGAAGTTGGCGCCGTCGTGGGCGCTACCCCGGCAAACCACGTTCGTCGCGAGTGCCCCGCCCCCACCGACAAGATCATCCTGCTGGGCGGCCGCACCGGCCGTGACGGCATCGGTGGCGCCACCGGCTCCTCCAAGACCCAGAACACCGAGTCCATCGAGACCTCGGGTGCCGAGGTCCAGAAGGGCAACGCCCCGGTCGAGCGCAAGCTGCAGCGTCTGTTCCGTCGCGGCGATGCCTGCCGTCTGATCAAGCGCTGCAACGACTTTGGCGCCGGCGGCGTCTCGGTCGCCGTGGGCGAGCTTGCCGACGGCCTGTATGTCGACCTTGATACCGTAACCAAGAAGTACGACGGCCTGGACGGCACCGAACTCGCCATTTCCGAGTCCCAGGAGCGCATGGCCTGCGCCGTCGCCGACGGTGACGTCGAGGAGTTCATGGGCTACGCCGCCGAGGAGAACCTGGAGGCAACCGTCATCGCCGAGGTTACCGCCGAGCCGCGCATGCGCATGGCCTGGAACGGCGTTGCCATCGTCGATCTGTCCCGCGAGTTCCTCAACTCCAACGGTGCGCCCAAGCACCAGGTCGCCCACGTCTGCGCCCGCAGCGTGTGGCAGCCCAGCTGGGCCGGCACCACGCTTGCCGAGCGCATGACCTCGCTTGTCACCGACCTCAACGTCGCCTCCAACAAGGGCCTTTCCGAGCGCTTTGACTCCACCATCGGTGCCGCGACCGTGCTCATGCCCTTTGGCGGCAAGACGCAGCTCACCCCGAGCTCTGCCATGGTCGCCAAGTTCCCCGTGGACGGCGAGACCACCACGGCGAGCGCCATGGCATGGGGCTTCAACCCCTATCTGATGGAGGCCGATCAGTTTGCGGGCGCTTACCTGTCCGTGGTCGAGTCCATTGCCAAGCTCGTTGCCGCCGGCTTTGAGCACAAGCGCGCCTACCTCTCCTTCCAGGAGTACTTTGAGCGCCTGCGCACCGAGGCCGAGCGTTGGGGCAAGCCCATGGCGGCCGTCCTGGGCGCCCTCATGGCCCAGGTCGACCTGGGTGCCGGCGCCATCGGCGGCAAGGATTCCATGAGCGGCTCGTTTGAGGACGAGGCCGGCGAGCTCAACGTTCCGCCGACCCTGATCAGCTTCGCTGTCGCCGTGGGCAAGGCGGCCCGCGCCGTCTCCCCCGAGTTCAAGGGTCTCACGCATCGCGTCGTCCGTATCGCCCCCGCCACCTATGGCGAGGACTACCGTCCCGATGCCCAGCAGCTGCTCGCCGCATTTGACGCCGTCGAGGCGCTCACCGCCACCGGCGACGCCCTGGCCGTCTCCACGCCCGGCTACGGCTGCGGCGCCGAGAGCCTCTTTAAGATGTGCGTCGGCAACCAAATCGGTATCGAGCTTGCTGAGGATGTGGACGTGGAGAGCCTCTTCACCCCGCTCTATGGCAGCTTTATCGTCGAGCTCGCCGAGGATGCCGAGCTGCCCGAGGTCGCCGACGGCGTTGTCGTCGAGCCCCTGGGCACCACTGTCGAGGGCTATGTCATCGACACCGGCTCCGAGGTCATTGAGCTCGCCGAGCTCCAGGAGGCCTGGGAAAGCGGCATCGAGGGCGTCTTTGTCTACCGCAGCGCCGGCGAGACCCCCGAGGTCGAGACCATCGACTTCCGTGCCAAGGACATCCATGTGTACAGCGGTGCCAAGATCGCCCGTCCGCGCGTGATTATCCCCGTGTTCCCCGGTAACAACTGCGAGTACGATAGCGCCCGCGCTTTCCGCGCCGCCGGTGCCGAGGCCGACACCTTCGTGATCAACAACCTCACACCCGAGGCCGTCGCCGAGAGCACCCACGAGCTTGCCCGCCGCATCCGTGCAAGCCAGATTGTCATGATCCCCGGCGGCTTCTCGGGCGGTGACGAGCCCGATGGCTCTGCCAAGTTCATCACGGCGTTCTTCCGCGCTCCCGAGGTCACCGAGGCAGTCCGTGACCTGCTCAAGGCCCGCGACGGCCTGATGCTGGGCATCTGCAACGGCTTCCAGGCCCTGGTCAAGCTCGGCCTGGTGCCCTACGGCGACATCGTCGACGCCACGCCCGATGCGCCCACGTTGACGTTCAACACCATCGGTCGCCACCAGAGCCGTCTGGTGCGCACCCGTATCTCGTCCAACCTGTCCCCGTGGCTGTCGCAGTGTAGCCTCGACGACCCCTACACCGTCGCCATCAGCCACGGCGAGGGCCGCTTTGTCGCCAACGATGAAGTGCTCGCCCAGCTCATCGCCAACGGTCAGGTCGCCACGCAGTACGTGGGCGAAGACGGCAAGCCCAGCATGGATCTCTCCGTCAACCCCAACGGCTCCGCACTCGCCATCGAGGGCATCACGAGCCCCGACGGCCACGTGCTCGGCAAGATGGGTCACACGGAACGCGCCGGCGCGGGCCTGTACAAGAACACCTTCGGCAACACCTACCAGCCCCTCTTCGAAGGCGGTGTCGACTACTTCCGCACGAAGTAGTTACTGCCACGCGAGGTAGTTGCCGCTGCATGAGGTGGCTGCTCGGGAGGGTGGCGTGCGACCGCCCGTCGGTGGGACCGGGGGTTTGATGCCCGAAAACAACAAGGGCGACGTCAGGAACGGAAGTTTGGTACCTGGTGTCGCCCTTTTTGCGGCCAACTTGCGGAGTTTGGCATCGAATGGTGCCAAGTTTGGCAGTTTGGTACCCTGCCTTGGTCAAATTGCGAAGTTTGGTACCTGAAAACTTGCACGTACGAATTTCTGACCTGGTGTTTCTTCGGAGTCGAGGTACCAAACTGCGGTTTTTGGCCGAATTCGGGGTACCAAACTTCCGATCCTGGAAGAGGGCAGGTGCCATATCGCGGATCTTGTCCGAGAAAGATGGATACCGGTTCATCGGGCGGTAGGGCTGTGGTTGTGGTCTCCTTGTCGACGGCGCCAGATGGATCGTCGAGGTCGTCGCGCGGCACTGCCCCGGGGTCGAGTGCGCTGTGGATCCGCTCTATGTGGTGCAGTGGGTGACCGACGTGCTCGACGAGACCCGCAGGGAGGCGTGGCGCGGCTGCGAAGGCTGAGGGTTCTCGCCTGGGCCTACCTTCTGCACCGCCGCTGCCGCAAAGCCGCCGCCGAAGACCGCAGCCAGACCTTCGAAAATGTCAACGAGTGACGACGCCCCTGGCAAAAAGTCGCCCCGGGCTACGGTGTTGTATGCAGCAAACTTTGTAGTATAGAGCAAAAAAGCAGGTCATTGCTTAGCATCTATTTGTCAACATGAGCTAACACCGTAGCCCGACCCGCAAAAATGACGAAGGCGCGCAGTTGCCCTGACAAAAAAAGCGCCTCGGGCTGCGAGTTGTACTCGGGTGTGTGGCGAAAAGGCACCTCGGGCTACGGGCTGTGCTTGAAAAACGGCAAAAGAGCGCGTTGTTCTGTGGATACTCTCGGGCCCCCTGCGAATTGCTGCCAGGCTACTGCCACAGCCTCACTTCGGGCTCCAGTTCCACGCCGGTGGTCTGGCGAACGCGGCGCTGCACTTCGGCGATGAGTGCTAGCACGTCGGCGGCGGTGG
>URGG01000016.1 GCA_900547345.1 uncultured Collinsella sp.
GACCGTGGCGCGGCCCGACTCGGCGTTCTGCACGGCGCGCGTCAGGTGGCGCGAAAGGCCGTTGCCGTAGAAGATGTTGTCGCCCAGCACCAGAGCGCACGGCTCGCCGGCGATGAACTCCTCGCCGATGGTGAAGGCCTGCGCCAGGCCGTCCGGGCTCGGCTGCTCGGCGTAGGACAGGTTCACTCCGTAGCGCGAGCCGTCCCCGAGCAGGCGCTCGAAGTTGGGCAGGTCGGTCGGCGTGGAGATGACCAGGATGTCCCGGATGCCCGCCAGCATGAGGGTGCTGAGCGGGTAATAGATCATGGGCTTGTCGTAGACCGGCAGCAGCTGCTTGGAGGTCACGAGCGTGAGCGGGTACAGGCGGGTGCCGGACCCGCCGGCGAGGATGATGCCTTTCATATCCTAATCCAATCTAATTGAATGACATTTACTAATGCTTAAGCCTGCTCAAACGCGAGGCGACGTTTTTCAATTCAGAATGATTAAGTAAAAGATAGCCAATATAAACTATCGAATACAGGAGTGCCGCCACTCCACCGGGCATGAGCTCGGTAAATAAGACGAAGGCAACTGTAAGCAAAATCTCCTGGAACGGCCTGGACGAACCCGCAGCACTTAACCTTTCATTTAAATATAGTTCGGACCACAGCGACCTTCCGATAATGCAGATTACAGCGCCACACAGGACAGCATCGAGTGAATCGAGAGCGAGAACACCGAATACCGAAAAGACGGTGCTGCAAATAACGGCAACGATATTCAACTTCAGGAGCAGCTGTTCTTTACGAAGAACCTTGAAATAGGTAGTACAACAAAGACTCATCTTTGTATTAAAGACGCATATCGGGAGTAAGAGCGCAAAATATCTAAAGCTTTCGGAATATTGAGGAAGCCATGCCCCCAAAAACCAAACCATAGGGAAATAGAGTAAGTAGATCGCAGGGAAGATAAGCTCGATAGAATTTCTTATGCCAATGTAAAAACGAACCCTCTCATCATCAGAGCCTGTCCTAAGGGCAGGAAATAAGACCATGCTCGCCTGCGAGACGAAAGTGATGAAGAAATTCACCAGAGAAAGGGAGAACGAAATTTTTGCAAAGGCGACAATACCCCAAAAATGATCGATAAGAAACCTGGATACGCCGAGGATCAGTGTGTCGGCGATATTCGCAATCATCAGCTTTACGCCAACGACGATGCTGCGGGTACCATCCTTAAGTGCATTGCCAAAAGACATCGATTTAACGCGCAGGATATCTTTGCCCATCCAGGAACAATATATGAGCGCGATAATCTTCGAGACGAGATACGCATAGACATAGGGGTGGTAATCCGAAACCTTAAATCCAATTAGAACAAGGAGAGGGACCAGGAACACCAGCCTGTCTAGCATTGTGGAGAACGAAAAGAGCTTAGTTTCATTCATGGCCTGAAAGACAAAGCCCAAATAACTTGTCAGGTTATAGACGACGGTGTAAAGCGCAAATGACGCGACAACAAAAAATCGATTTGCATCATCGACAAGAGGCAGAGAAGCTAAAGTGATGCCGAGGCAAATCACTGCTTGAAAACAAGCACCGAAGATATATTGAGATTTGATCGAGCTCTTATCGATTTCCTCACGAGAGAGACCGCCGTTGATCAGGTAGACACCATCGTTCAGGCCAAGGTGGAAAAAGCCAGAATAGGTCGTATAGAACATGAACAGCTGCCAATAACCATAATCGGCAACACCGACGATTTTCGGCACGAGCAGCGACATGACGACACTGACCGATAGAGAAATAAACTGTGCAGCAAACGCAATCATAGTGTTGCGTGCAATAGACGAATAATTCATTTGACCTCGTTTGATTAAACTATCAACCTTGATTTATTCAGAAATCAAAATAGGCCCTGACTCACACAAATTTAAATGCCGAGCACTCGCTCTGCCCAGGGCGAGTCCACAGGTAGCGAACAAGATCACCGTTGGCACCCACCAACCAAGCTCGCAGTAAAACATGAACTCCGCACAGCATATACAGGAAACGGAAAAAAGCACTTGATCAAGTTCACAATCTGACTTGAACGAACTGATGCCAGCGGAAATCAGCAAGGATGCAAAACTACAAATTCCAAGAAAACCATATTCATACAGCATTGCAAGGAAACCGTTGTCTACCGTTGAAAAACCACTGATTTCAACTGTGGTGTCCAACATGGTTATACGACTACTGCCATAACCATTTCCAGTAAGCCAAAACAGCGGTTTGCTTAGGAAGCTATGAATAATGTAGGAAATCGCTCCAGAGCGCTGGCTATATGACACATCAGTTTCAAGTTCACCAAATCGTGAACCAACAAAGTTAAACAGACCAGACTTGTAAAGCATGAAAACGAGCAGCAATACAGCTGGGGTTAAAAGGGCAATTAAATTCCATTTAGAATACTCAGGATTCTTTAGGCGAAAAACCAGGTACACCAATGCTGAAGCCGTGAGAATGATCCAAGCGCTACGGCTCTTTGTCAGAAGCAGAGCGACCAAAAGAACCACAGAGTATAAGAGACGTTTCATTTTGCTTGTCTCCAATTTAAAGTTGATTACCACCGCAATAACTATCATTTGACCAAATACGATTGCATGTCCGAAAAAACTACGCAGTCGATACAGAGATGGATTATCAATCGTTATAGTTTGCAGAAAAGAAAAAGAACCATTTGTAACTAATCGTTGACCTAAAACAATTTCAAGGACAAAGCTAAATAGGCAGGCGAACACGGTTATATTGCGAAGCATGAGCAATGCAGCCCCAACCCAGCCATCGTTCTTTTCTTTACCGTAAATAAAACCAAGAAGAATACAGAAGAAGTACGAACAGACCGTAAGGAGGGATTCATCCATGCTTCGGGACGCAAACGCAATGGCAGAAAAGAAAATTATCGCGCCCGACACGGCAACAGGAATGGCGTTATCTAAAAGAACTTTATAAAGACGCCCAGAAAGAACTTCTTTGAAAACGAGCAATCCTAGAACTATAAAAAATAACCCTTTAACAGGAGAAATAACGCTTAGGATTGCGGCGAAAATCAAAATAGTGAATTCGTTAGTTAAGAGCTCAAGCATTCTAAACGCCTACTTACTGTCACCGGAACTGATTAAGGCCTTTAAATCACCAAGCAGGGAACAATTTGACAGTTCATACTCACGATATTTTAAAATGATGCCTAGATCGCTAATTTTTAGACCGCCTTCAAGCAAGTGCATACGGGCATCCAAAACAGAACGGTAATGTTCTATATGTGTAGAAGAACCACGATAATCACCAGGATTGCTACTGCAGTATTCTTCTAAAGCATTAGAAAACCTCAGACACATCTCTATCTCACCAATACGAGATCTCTTATCAAGGTAACGCATCTCGGTTGCATTAGAGTCATGTCTACGGAATCGAATCAAGGGCCGATTCAAGAGCCTGAGGGTTCCCTTCAACAAAGAGAATCGCCACAGCATTCCGTCATGCGCAAAATCATCCTGCCAATATGGCAAGATTTCTCTAATAAAGTTCGATTTAACAGCATATGAGCATCCAGGTCGACGTACTGCCATAAACTTTTCGTCAAAAGACGGAGCATCCAAATCATCAACAGATTTGGCATTATCAACTGCACCATATACTCTTACTTTTTTACCGCCATCTTCATAAAACGGCTCGACGGCACAGCATAGGACGTCAATCGAAGGATCCTTCTGGAGAATCGAGGACATCGCAGCGATTTTATCCGAATCCCAGATATCGTCCTGATCACACGGAAATACGATACAGTCGTTTTTAGACGCAAGGTCGAGAAGTGCCTTGAAACTTTTGCGCCAGCCGAAATTCGAACAGTTTCTGCTGAGGGTCCAATTACTGAGACTGTATTTCTCGATGTATCTGCAAATAAGATCGAACGAGCCATCCGTCGAGCAATCATCCGCGATTAGTACTCGGTCCGGAGACACTGTCTGAAGTCTTAAGCTATCTAGCTGCTCAGTAAGATATCGCGTGCCGTTGTAAACTGACATCACAACCGTAACCATTAAAAACCTTCATCCAATTAAAGCTCAACCATTAGTTGATCGTAAATACCGATAAGACGTTCTACATACGCGGTCTTTTCGAGGCAGCTGAAGTCCGCCTTCTCAACTGCCTCCCTGTAACGCGAGTAAACATCAGAATCGAGCATATTGACCATTGCGTCAGATAGCGACTCCACACTACCTGCGCTGAAGATCTCGCCGAGACCTTTTGACATCACAAAGGAGGCCGCATCGCCGACATCCGAAACAATACACGGCAGGCCGGCGGCAATCATTGCTTCATAAGCGACGAGCCCGAACGTCTCTCGACAAACAGAAGGCATGACGATAGCGCGAGATTGCCTCATGACGGAAAGAACTTCATCATGAGGCAAGGAACCCATGAATCTGATATCTGGATAGCTATCCGACAACCTCTTCAATTCGGTACCGTCGCCAATGACGATCGCATTCACGCCCGCCCGACAGACCGCTTCGCAAAACAAGTCACAGCCTTTCTCTGGACTTAAACGGCCGACAAATAGGTATGCCGAAGAATCTCCTTCGGAATCATCTTGAGACTTAGCCGCATCAACATAGTTTAAGCAGTCATACCGTTCAGAATTCCACGCTAGATGAGGTTCGATCAACCGACGGCTGGAGTCTGAGACAAAGGCAACCGCCGGGCGAAGCGAGCCTAAAACATGGTTCTGCACGGAAAAACGAACGGACCGGTACAATTTTTGGGCATAAGAGCGCTTGTCACAGTTGTGCAGCAGGCACTTCGGAGAACCGGGGGCGATTCCGCAGTTACAATGATTCACATAGTCGTAGAGCCCGCCGTTAGAGCAAACAAGGAAGTACTCATGGGCGGTAATGAGACATTTGAAGCCCCGTCGCCCTATTGCCCTGAATATAGAGGGAGAAAGGGAGTGCGTCCAAGAATGCACATGAACGACCGCCGTTTCTGGGTCAAGCTGCTTGAGCAAATCATCCAGCGCCGTTTCCGATCGTCGGTTCCAGATGCCCTGGACAGCACCAGAGACGCCACCGTTCAAAACATCGCCCTGTCCGCAATTAACGCATATGACTCCCGATTCGACCAAAGCCGGATCGGGATCTCCCAGCGCTGAGAAGAAATAGCTGTTAAGCCCCATCTTCGCCAATGCCGAAGCTGTCTCAATTGCGATTTTTGAAGCTCCGCCCCCGATATGGGGACGGTCGCAAATCGTAATCGCTGTGGTAAGGCTACTCATGTGCGTTCCCAGGTTTAATGGATCGGACCAAACGTTTTACGCTCAACCGCATCGAAGGCGGAAGCATTTTTTTCACACGGTCGAAAAGGGTCACTTTGGGAACCAAGACGGAATCAAAGATCCCCGACCCCAGTGCCTCGTACTGAGCGATGACCGCATCGCGCCTCTCTTCAAGGCCTGAGCGCTTATTAGGGTCTTCATGCAGGAGCACGTCATTCGCTGCAACGTCGTTGTTAGAATAGGCAGCGCAATCGCCTATCTCATCAATCAGCTTGGCGCCGCGCTCGGTCTTCACGATAACGGCTGAGATGCCCTTCTCAGGATGTGCGCAGTCTTTGGCGGAATCAGAACGCCAAGAATCACCGAGAATAAGGTCAGCGGGGCTTTCGCACCCTCTGAAGGGACAACTATAGCAAGACGATCTGCTGATCATGCCTTTGATATAGGACCCATAAAACGGGTCGAATGCGGCGGGCCTCTTTATAATCCTGCCGTCGGACAACTCAATCTTTATGTTATGGCCCCAACCGAATTTCGATTTATCTCTAAAAGTCAGTGCGGTGACATCGGACTTCTCACGAAGCTCGAGCCAGTCAACATAGGAACGGAACATGGAAGAGCTTGGTACACCGTGGCAAACAACGCTGACGGTTGTCAGCCCATCCATCGGTTTACCCAAATAGAGACGCAGTGCCGAAACCTGGCAAGGAGTACCGCTAAACAGTACATGCTTGCCGGATTTGAGATCGCTGAGCACTTCGGGATACGATTCGCTAGCATCGCTCTGGACATATTTGGACTTTTGCAGGAGCGCGATATCGGCAAGCTCGGATATACCGATATGCCTGACGTGATCGACGCCATCCCAGGCGGCGCCGTAAACGCGCCCGCCGTCCGAAAGTATCCGTTTCGCAAGAAGGGAGAAGACACCGCCGGACGAACTTTGCGCGAGCTCGTCCGGGTCATCACTCTGCAAGACAGCGGCGCGAATGGTCTCCGAGTCCGCGTCGACTTGGTTTTCCGCCGGACAGGTACGCAGGCAAAGACCGCAGGAGGTGCATCTCGCTGCGTCCACCACGGGGTATTCGAAACCATCGGGCGAGGTACGCATAGAGATAGCGGAAAAAGGGCATTTGGCCGCGCAAGCTCCGCAACCAAAGCAGGCCCGGTGAGAAACTGTGTCGATGTTCTTGCTCAAGCTAACTTCCCCCTATTGCTCAAGAGCATCCAAGAGCCATTTTTTCGAAAACGTGATGAGCGACTCCACGTCGGACAGTCGCTTCTCATAGCCCTCGATTTCCGTAGCGTTCATGTGGCTGTCATAGCCATCTAGCAGACGATCCTCGGTATTCGAGAGCCTCGAGAGGCTCTCAACTCGAGAGTTTTGAGAGCGTTTGTCGGTCTCCTCAAATCTCTTGAAGCAGTAATAGTCTTTGCGGAAAATTTGAGAAAACAGCGTACCGTGCAGCGAATCGGTTAACACGAACCGCGCGCTCGCCAGATACGCGAGCCATTCATCGGGACCAAGCCCGTAACGCGGATTGAGCTGCTCGTCGACAGCATTTTTACCTGAACCGACAAGCGTCACGACCTCGCAGCCGAGCTCTTTTGAAATCGAATCAACAGCTTTCCTGTAAAACGGCCTATTCCCAAGGAAATAGCAGACGATTTTTCCGGGCTCAGGACATTTACCGTTGATGAGCGGGGCCCAGTCCTCATTCGACAGGAGCAGGACAGGGTCCACAACTTGTGAAGGGCGCTCGAGACCGAGGGATTCGACGAAATCCGCACCTGCATCTTCACGAACAGACACGGAGCTGAACGTTTTAATCAGATCGGTAATGATCTTTTTCTTCCTCTGTGTGGTACTAGTGACACCGAAGCTGGGCGCATACGCGATTCGCTTATCACTGTCGCCCAAAAAGGAGAGATAGAAATTCCTGTTCAAAAGATAAGGCGACCAAATCTGATCCGATCCACAGACATACGCATCGTATTTACCCCGCAAACCGACCAGCCCGTCTGTATCGGTAATCCTGTCAGTGGTCTCGATATTCTGACTCAAAAAGCGACTGAAAACGTCAGCCGTCGAGGAGCCGAAGTCGTCGTGCTCCTTCTTACGATTGAGCAGCTCGTGTGCCTTACCGGCAAACAAATCAAAGGAGTTCCGGTTGATAGCCCAGTTCAAAAGCTTTTCTTTGACGCTGGGAAGATAGTCAGCGTCAACAACGTCATGCCCTTCGAACTTCAAAAAGCGCTGCAGGGCATAAGCCTGAAGCAGCGTGCCGAAATTTTGATTATGCAGCCACGTTAAAATACAAATTTTCATTAATTCACCGTCTTTGATAGCTTCAGGTAGTACTTTTCAAGCTTGGGCGCTGCTTTAAAGATGTCATAAGATTCAAACGCCCGAGATGTATGAGGGTCGGAGCGATCAACAACATCCCTGTGAGCGGCAAGAATCGCGTCGGACCAGCCCTCGACGCCCGTGCTCAACGGAACAAAGCTGCACCGACTAGATAACGCAACCTCGTTGGGGACCCTCTCAGAGCAGATGCACGGGAGGCCGGAAGCCTGAGCCTCAATCGCGACCATTCCGAGACCCTCGTACAGACTGGGGAGTACGAATAAATCAAGCGCCTGATAGATGTCCTGTACATCAGAGATTTGGCCGAGAAAATGCACCGCCGAGGCAATGCCCAGTGAGCACGCTTTTTCCTCCGCCTGCGGTCGCAGCTTTCCATCGCCACAAATAACAAGAATGGAGTCGGGATTCTGAGCATGCACCGCCTTGAAAACATCAAGCAAAAACAACTGATTCTTCTGGGAGATGAACCTACCGATATTTCCCAATACCAGCGTATCGTCCTTCGCTCCAAGCTCAGTACGTCGCTCATCCCTAATCGATCTATTGAAAGAAAAGACGTTCAGATCGATAGCATTATTAAAAACAGTAAAACGGGATGAGCCGAATAGCCATTTTCCAGCATGCTCGGTGCAGGCGGCCAAATTAGTCGGATACCTTGTTGAGAAAAGCTTCAAAAAGCCTTTGACAACGTTTTTAGCAAACTCGCCCTTACCGCTCGTAGAGTGGCTGTGGGCTATACGCACAGGTACGCCCGCCTTCTTTGCAGCACGAAGCGGAAAGACAGAAAGCGCGTTGATGTGACTGTGCACAATATTCCAGCCCTCTTGCTTAAAGAGACGCTGAAGCTCTCGCTGGTATTCAGCTATATGCTGATAGGGCGGTATCTCAAAGACCCTGCCACCGAGCGATTCGATCTCGTCACGGGGAACAAGCGTCGAATCGGAATCAACAAGAAAGTCAAACTGCACTTTACTGCGATCGATGTGACGATAGTAATTCATAACGACAGCTTCGACGCCGCCGCCAACCATCTTGCCAACAACCTGAGCCACCCTAACCGGTTCAGTCATTTAGCAAGCACCTCCACCGGTAAAGACCTCAACGACCGTGAGGAGAACAATCTTCAAGTCCATGATGAGGCCGCGCTTGGCGATGTACTCCAAATCACGGCGGACCATCCCGTCGAAGTCGCTGTCGTTGCGATCGGTCACCTGCCACCAGCCGGTGATGCCGGGCTTAACGGACAGTCGCTGCAGGTCGTACTCGGTGTATTCCGTCACTTCGTTGGGCAGCGGCGGGCGCGGACCCACGACGGACATCTGGCCCAGGAACACGTTCAGGAACTGCGGGAACTCGTCGATTGAGTGCTTGCGAATGAACTTGCCGATCTTGGTGACGCGGGGGTCATCCCTCATCTTGAACATGGCGCCAGCGATCTCGTTTTGCTCCTTGAGCTCGGCGAGACGCTCATCGGCGTCTTTGTACATGGAGCGGAACTTCCACATGCGGAAGGTAGACAGGCTGCCGTCAGGGTGAGTCTGACCGACTCGGATCTGGCTGTAGAACGGGTTGCCTTCGCTTTCTAGGCGAATTGCGGCTGCGAGCACCAGACTGGGAATTGCGATGATCGCAAGCACGACACCGCTGAAAACGATGTCAAACGCGCGCTTCACCGCCCTGTAGGCCAGACGCGAGTTATCCCAGTCCATGACGGATTGCATGGCCTTGTAGCGACCGGCGCCCTCACGCCGGTCCATGGCCTGAGCAATCAGCGCCGCCCCCGCGGGCGTATTTGTCTTTGTTACTTCTTTAGCAGCCACAGTCAAACTTACGTCCCCGTTCCCCAGGGATCCCCCAATCGATAAATTCAAAAATGCGAACGAATAGCTGATGCAACGTCTCCCTTACGTTTTGCTGGGAACGTCGAGCGGTAGCAGCTCCCTAAAAACGGAATCGCCATCGCCCACGTCTACCAGGCACCAGCGTTTATGACGGTCGATCTTTTTAACGCGAGCCTCTTGCCCCACCAAGGGACCCTGCTCTATGTGCAACACGCCGTCTTCTATGCGTGCGACGCTGTTGCGTACCACGCCGTCGTCATCCAGAACGCTGCGGTACCAATCCTGCGCATCGTCCGGCATGGGCATGTACGCCCGCTCCCTACTGCCGGCGATGCGACAGCCAAAGCTCAACTGAGCCAAAGCCCTATCGAGCGCGGCAGCATCGTGCGTGGCGACGAAGAAATATTCCTTGTACATGGGTTTGGTTTGGAGCGACCATGCGCCGTCCCGCTTAAACCAGAACTCCTTTTGCATCACAAAAGCGTCCTGCATAAGGTTGTGCGGGATTATGCGGCGGACCTTTTCGCAGGTCTCGCGCTCTTTTCCATGGGGGGTGTGGACCAGATACCAGCGGACGCGGCCGTGCCGGCTGTTGGTGGTAACGCCGTTAAATGCGCCCGGCAGCTGCTCTTGGCGCCGTGCCGTCTGTTCCATGTTCTCGCCCCCCCTCTTTTGGCTTTGCGATGCACGCAAATGCAGGGGCGTTTAGAACAGGCTTCTCGCTCGCAGCTAGGCGCAGTCGCAAAAGTACAGGTTTTTGTATCTTTCGATAGACGACATTATACGAGCAATTAATCAGCGTTTGCCCAGATTACGCAAAATGTACTGCTAGTAGGTGCATCTCCATACCCCTCTACAAAAACCTGTACCTTTTTGTGCAACAAAAAAAGCCGCTCAACCAGCGGCTTTTCTTATTTGGGCATAAAAAAAGCGACCGCCCTGTGTGGACGGTCGCCTTTATTAATTGTTGTGAAGTTTGCCTTAGGCGCGGGTCTTGATCTCCTCGGTCACCTTGGCAACAAACTCGTCAACGCTCATCTGAACGGTCTCGTTGGAGCGATCGCGGACGGAAATGTTGCCGGCCTCGACCTCCTTCTCGCCCAGGATGAGCATGTAGGGCACGCGGTCGATGCTGCGGGCCTCGCGGATCTTGTAGCCGATCTTCTCGTCGCGGTCGTCGCAGACCACGCGAATGCCGGCCTCCTCCAGCTTGGCGCACACCTCGTGAGCGTAGTCGCGGCTCTTCTCGGAGACAGGAAGCGCCTTGACCTGCACGGGAGCCAGCCAGGTGGGGAACTTGCCCGCAAAATGCTCAATCAGAATACCGATGAAGCGCTCGATGGAGCCAAAGCACACGCGATGCAGCATGATGGGGCGCTTCTTGGTGCCGTCGGCGTCCACGTACTCCAGGTCAAAGTTGAGCGGCATCTGGAAGTCGAGCTGGACGGTACCGCACTGCCAGGTACGGCCGAGCGAATCCTCCAGGTGGAAGTCGATCTTGGGACCGTAGAAGGCGCCGTCGCCCTCGTTGACCTCGTAGTCCATGTGTAGCTGCTCAAGAGCGGTACGCAGGCCCTCCTCGGCGCGAGCCCAGTCCTCGTCCGAACCCATGGAGTCCTCGGGGCGGGTCGAAAGCTCAACGTGGTACTTAAAGCCAAACTTCTGGTACACGGAGTCGATGAGGTTGACCACACCCACGATCTCGTCGGTCAGTTGGTCGGGACGCACAAACAGGTGGGCGTCGTCCTGGTTAAAGCAGCGCACGCGGAACAGACCGTGCAGGGCGCCGCGCAGCTCGTGGCGATGCACCAGGCCAATCTCGCCGGCGCGTATGGGCAGCTCGCGATAGGAGTGCGGCTTGGAAGCGTACACCAGCACGCCGCCCGGGCAGTTCATGGGCTTAATGCAGTACTCTTCGTCGTCGATGACGGTGGAGTACATGTTGTCCTTGTAGTGGTCCCAGTGGCCCGAGGTCTTCCACAGCTGCTTATTCATGATGAGCGGCGTGGAGATCTCCACGTAACCGGCCTTGTGGTGGATCTCGCGCCAGTAGTCCAGCAGCGTGTTCTTAAGAATCATGCCGTTGGGCAGGAAGAACGGGAAGCCAGGAGCTTCGTCGCGCATCATAAAGAGGTCCATCTCGCGGCCGATCTTGCGGTGGTCGCGCTTCTTGGCCTCCTCCAGCATGTGCATGTGCTCGTCGAGTTCTTCCTTGGTGGCAAAGGCGACGCCGTTGATGCGGGTGAGCATCTTGTTGTCCTTGTCGCCCTTCCAGTAGGCGCCCGAGACGCCGGTGAGCTTAAAGGCCTTGAGGGCCTTGGTGTAGCAGATGTGGGGGCCGACGCACATGTCGATGTAGTCGCCCTGCTGGTAGAAGGTGATGCGGGCGTCGTCGTCCAGGTCGCCGATGTGCTCGACCTTGTACTTCTCGCCACGCTCCTCCATAAGGGCGATGGCCTCGGCGCGGGGCTTCTCGTAGACGGAAAACTTGAGGTTCTCCTTGACGATCTTCTTCATCTCGGCCTCGATCGCGGGGAAATCGTCCTCGCTGATCTTGACGCCCTCGGGCAGGTCGACGTCGTAGTAGAAGCCGTTGTCGGTCGCGGGACCGTAGGCAAAGTCGGCCTCAGGGTACAGGCGCTTGATGGCCTGTGCCATGATGTGCGCGGCAGAGTGGCGGATGACGTGCGTGACCTCGTCCTGCGGGAGCTCGGCCACCGAACCGTCATTGTAGAGTGCCTTCATGGGTATGTTTTCTCCTCTCGGATGCCTGATGCAAGTGCGTGCGATGCGCTCGGCGTTTTTGACTTGCATCATTATAGGCAGGTTGCCTTGGTATACAAGCGCCCGCCGCACCTTAATGGCACGGCGGGCGATTTTCTACGCATGCTTCATCGTGTGGGGCGGGGTGTGGGGCGCGCGTGGCTTGCGGCGTGCCCGCGACTTGCGGCCGGCCCGGCGATGGATGCGTTACTGAATGCGAGTTCGGCAGTACGGGCAGACCTTCCAGTGCGCATCGAGCGGGCGATGGCAGCTGGGGCATACGTTTCGAACCTGGGTGTCGCACACCGGACAGACGACGAAGTCCTTCTCGATGGGCGCGCCGCACTGCGGGCAGGTGCCGTACTGGGCAAGCTGGCGCTCGCGAAGGGCCATGTCCAACTCCTGCTCCTCGCGGTCGGACGCGTAGGAGTGCGGGCGCAGGACCAGGTAAGCGATGAGGCCCACAAACGGGATGAGGGCGATGATGCCCCATGCCACGTAGGCGCTGGCGCCGCGGCGGCGAGCGTCGATGAACACATAGACGACCGACAGCACATACAGGGCGATGATGAAGCCAACGAAGGCATAGACGACGCCCATAAGCTGCGGCGACATGAGCTCGGAGATGTACTTGGACATTACGGGTACCTTTCGGAATATTAACAGTACGGTCAAGTTTACCACGGGGTTTGTTTATATGGGACCACGGCTAGGGGCGGGGCTGGCGCGGACACAAACATCTCAATCTGTAACAGGTGGGAGCGAAATACGGGTCTAGATGTTACAGATCGAGACAAACGGAGGACTCTCCCCGACTTCAATCTCGATCTGTAACATCTTGACTCCAAAATCAGCTCTTACTGTTACAGATCAAGATGAACGGTGAGCCCTCCGTTAAATATCTCAATCTGTAACAACTAGGGGTCAGAAACCCTTCTATCTGTTACAGATCAAGACAAAGGAAATGTCCAATCTCAGTATCTCAATCCGTAACAACAACTCGTCAAAAACAGGTCTAACCGTTACAGATTTAGACATTCGAAACCGACTGATAGGTTCATCTAAATCTGTAACATCTTGGACCTCAAAACGGTCCGGAAATGTTACAGATCGAGACAGAAAATCTCTCCCTGACTTTAAATCTCAATCTGTAACACATAGGACCAATTTCCCCCTCTTGCTGTTACAGATCGAGACAAACGGAGAGGCCGGCTGGCAAACGTCTCGATCTGTAACATCTGGAACCCAGTTCTTCTGTTTACCGTTACAGATTGAGACAAATCTCGGACACCAAAGGTGGCAGACGAGGTTGTCGACGTTGCCGAATCTCCCCTCCCCTGCCGTTGGCGGGTGTTGCGGGGCTGTTCGCCGCATTGCCGCTGCACTGGGGGTGTGCAGACCGTAGGATAGTCCTATTGACAGCCTGTCAACTCGTCAGGGAGGCACCGTGGCAGAAACGTTTGATATCGCGATTGTGGGCGCGGGCATCACGGGATGCGCCATCGCACGGCAACTCGCGCGGTTTGACCTGTCCATTTGCGTGGTCGAGGCGGCCAACGACATCGCGCTGGGGGCTTCGAAGGCCAACGGCGGCCTGGTGCACGCCGGCTACGATCCGGCACCGGGCACCGTAAAGGCGCAGGTCAACGCCCGCGGCTGCGAGCTGTATGGCACCTGGGCCCAGGAGCTAGGCTTTTTGTTCCGCCGTACCGGCTCGATGGTGCTGGGGGTTAACGACGAAGACCGCGCACACCTGGAGAAGCTGCGCAGCAACGGCCTAGCCAACGGCGTGCCCGAGCTGTCGATTATCGGCCCCGAGCGCATCCACAAGCTGGAACCGCGTGCGAGTGCCAAGGCGACGTGCGCGCTGTGGTGTCCCTCGACCGGTTTTGTCGATCCGTTTGAAGTGGCCATTGCCGCGCTGGAGAACGCCGTGGCCAACGGCGTGACATTTATGCGCTCCGCCCCTGTGGAGGCGATTGAGGTTGCTGGCTCGGGCGACGATGCGCACTTTACGCTGGCCACACCTGCCGGCGATGTGCGCTGCCGCTATCTGATCAACGCCGCGGGCAACGGCGCAGCAGACATCTCGCATATGGCGGGGGCCGAGGAGTTCCAGATGGTCTGGCGCCAGGGCAACATTGTGGTGCTGGACAAGGAGCCGCGTGCGCTCATGCCGCTCTACCCCGTGCCCACGCCGGTGTCCAAGGGCGTTATCGTCACGGGCACCGTGCACGGCAACACCGTGATCACTGCGACCGCTGCCGTGCGCGAGCCGGGCGACACGCAGACCTACGCAAGCGATGTGAACGCGCTGCTGACGGGCGCGCGCAAGCTGGTTCCCGATCTGGACACGCGACGCGTGGTTCGCGCGTTTGCCGGCGGTCATTCAGGGGACGAACGACTTCGTTATTGGGCAGTCCGCCGTGGTGCCAGGGCTGTTTCAGGCGGCGGGCATTCAGTCGCCAGGCGTGGCGAGCGCGCCGGCCATTGCCGAGCGCATGGAGTACGTGATACGCGAGGCGGGCGTTGCTTTGCGCGAGCGGGCCGATTGGGATCCGATTCGCCGTGCGCCGGACGACTTTGACCGTACACCGCTTGCGCGCAAGGAAGAGCTCATTGAGTCCGACCCCGCGTGGGGGCAGATCGTCTGCCGCTGCGAGACGGTGCCCGAGGCCGAGATCGTGGCCGCGATCCGACGCCGCCCGGGCGCGGTTTCGGTCGAGGGCGTCAAGCGCCGCTGCCGTGCCGGCATGGGTCGGTGCCAGAGCGGTTTTTGCCAGAGCCGCGTGGTGGCGATTCTTGCCCGCGAACTGGGCTGCGACCCCAGCGAGGTGCTGTTGGAGGATGCCGGTTCTTGGCTGGTTGAGGGACCGCTGAAGGGGGTGCGCTAGGATGGCGGAATTCAAATCGAGCGCGATTGGTTGCGGCGTCGTAGAAGCCGTACAAACGCAGGCCTTCGACGTGGTCGTTATCGGCGGCGGACCTGCTGCGCTTGCCGCACATAAGGCCGGCGCCCACGTGGCCATCGTGGAGCGCGAGCAGCACCTGGGTGGCATCCTCCGCCAGTGCATCCACCCCGGCTTTGGCCTGTCGCACTTTAAACAGGAGCTCACCGGTCCCGAGTACGCGCAGCGCTTTATCGACCAGGTGCACGAGACCGACATTACGCTGTTCCTGAACAGCATGGTGATTGGGATTGATTCAGGCGAGTCTGCGGTTGACACTGCGGTCCACACCGTCACGCTCATGAGCCCTGCCGGCATGCTGCAGCTCACCGGGCACGCAATCGTCCTTGCCATGGGTTGCCGTGAGCGCACACGCAGCGAGATCAAGATCCCCGGCAGCCGACCCGCCGGCGTGTTTACGGCTGGCTTGGCGCAGCGATACATCAATATCGAGAACCTCAAACCCGGCTCGCGCGCTGTCATTTTGGGTTCGGGCGATATCGGGCTTATCATGGCACGTCGCTGCACGCTCGAGGGGATTTCGGTCGAGGGCGTGTACGAACTCATGCCGTACGCCAACGGCTTGCGTCGCAATGTGAAAAACTGCCTAGATGACTTCGGCATTCCGCTGCATCTGTCTACCACGGTCACGCGCGTGATCGGGCACGACCGCGTTGAAGCCGTCGAAGTGAGCCAGGTCGACGAGCATCTGGCGCCCATTCCGGGGACCGAGCGCGTTGTTCCGTGCGACACGCTACTGCTTTCGGTGGGCCTGATTCCCGAAAATGAGCTTTCGGTTGCCGCAGGCGTGGAGCTGGACCCACGTACGCGCGGCGCCGTAGTGGACCAGAGTCTGCAGACGGGCGTGCCGGGCATATTTGCCTGCGGCAACGTGCTCCATGTGCACGACCTGGCAGACAATGTGACGACCGAGTCCGAACGCGCCGGTGCGGCTGCGGCGGCGTACGCGTTGGGCTGTGGTGCTGGGGCCGATTCGGACGCTGCGGGCCCGGGCTGTGAACTCACGGTCTCCCCCGCCGGCATCGCAGGCTACGCACTGCCAGGCCGCATTACGACCGTCGGGCTCACTAAGCTCAACTTCCGCGTACGCCGACCGGTCGACACCGCCCGCGTGCGCATTCTTGCAGGCGACAAGGAGCTGTTTGCAGGAAAGGTCCGCCCGTTTAAACCGAGCGTAATGGAAAGCTTCCCGCTGCCGGCAAAAGTGATTCAGCGCGCACTCGACCTGGGTGTTAGCGAGATTGTCCTATCCGTCGATCCCGTAGAGGAGGCGTAGGACCATGAGCACGAATGTGACCGAGACGTTGCAGTTCAACTGCACCACCTGCCCATCCGAGTGCCTCCTGACCGTAAAGGTCGAGCGCAGCGCAGACGGCGCCGTGGTAGAGGTGCACTCCGTAACCGGCAACAGCTGCCCGCGCGGTGATAAGTTCGCACATCAGGAGCTCACCTGCCCCTTGCGCGTGCTCACCACAACCGTGGCCGTATCCGGCGGCGACGAGGCGCTGCTGCCCGTGCGCACGGCCGAAGCCATCCCGCTGGCACTCCATGCCCAGACCATGGACCTCATTCACGGCCTGGTCGTCAATGCCCCCATCAGCATGGGCGACGTCGTGCTGGAAAACCTCCTCGGCACCAACATCAATCTCATCGCCAGCATGGACATCGACCCTGCCTAAGTAGCTCATTTGGGACGGGGCTCTTTTAACTACCCCGCCATCCACCCCGCCCCTCCTCAATTGCGGTGAAATAGTTCCTGATTTCCGCCAAAACCCCGGCATCCAGGAACTATTCCACCGCAACTATCCTTGGAATTGGTATTTAGCTTGTGCCTACTTTTGTGCCATTTCAAAACTATGCTGGATTACGGGGCTGATTCGGAGACCCCCATCCATACAGGCAATTATCGATTTTTGATAAGCCCTCTACCTGCGGTTTTAATTTCGCGATTTTTCCCATGGTCAGGTAATACAGGTCCAGCCCCGTAATCCACCATACTTTTGAAACCAGCCCATTTGGGACGGGCCTCTTATAACTCCTTTTTCCTGCACGCTTGCCAGGCTGGTCATGCCAAGGAGTGTCCCGAAGTGCCGGCATAAAAGGAACGTCCCTAACTGCCGGGCATGGGATACCATGGTGGCACCCTAGCGAAAGGATGTTTCATGGCACATGTCGATGACCAGCGCGTGGCGCGCGTGCTCGATGCACTCGAGGCTCAGCACCCCGGCGCGCAGTTGCTTGTAAACGACCCGTGGTCGATTTATTACCTGACCGGCTTTTATGCCGATATGTTTGAGCGTTTTTGCGGTGTGCTGCTCGCGCGCGATTGCGAGCCCGTGATCTTGGTCAACGCACTGCATCAACTGCCCGAGTATGACAATGCCCGCGTTGCCTACCACACCGATACCGACGTCGTGGCCGACGCCATCGCTCGCGAGGTCGATCCGACCAAACCGCTCGGCATCGACACCGTCATGCGCTCCGGCTTTTTGATGCCCCTTATGGATCGTCACGCCGCGAGCGAGTTCTTCCTAGGCGACTTTGCCGTCACCGCCGCACGCACCCACAAAGACGCTACCGAGCAGGAGCTTATGCGCGTGTCCTCGGCCGCTAACGACGCCGTGATGGCCGACGCCATCAAGCTCGTCCACGAAGGTGTGACGGAACGCGAAATTGCCGACCAGATGCTCGGTCTGTACCGCAAGCACGGCTGCGAGGGCTTTAGCTTTCCGCCGATCGTGAGCTTTGGCGCCAACGCCGGCGACCCGCATCACGAACCCGACGACACCGTACTCAAGCGCGGCGACGTGGTGCTATTCGACATTGGCGGACGCAATCGCAACTACTGCTCGGACATGACGCGCACGTTCTTTTGGGGCGAGCCGGACGAGGAGACGGCGCGCATCTACGACATCGTGCGCCGCGCTAACGAGACCGCCGAGGCGCTCATCGCACCGGGCGTTCGCATGTGCGACCTGGACCGTGCCGCGCGCGACGTGATTGAGGACGCTGGCTACGGCAAGTACTTTACGCATCGCCTGGGTCACTCGATCGGCCTGCAGGACCACGAGCCGGGCGACGTCTCGCTCGTCAACGAGCAGGTTGTCGAGCCGGGCATGACGTTCTCCATCGAGCCGGGAATCTACCTCCCCGGCCGCACCGGCGTCCGCATCGAGGACCTAGCCCTGGTGACCGAGAACGGCGTCGAGATTCTCAACGCCTACCCCCACGATCCGGTCCGCCTAGACTAGGCACGCCACCAAAGCTTCCCTAGAAGTTGCGGTGAAATAGGGACTGTTTAAGGCTTCTAGCCCATAAAACAGTCCCTATTTCACCGCAACTGATGAGGGGATGGGTTAACGGAGTAAGCCTGCCACTTCACCGGCTAGGGTGATGGTGCCGGCTGCTACGAAGGGCTCCCCCGCGGCCTCGAAAGCTGCAAGGGCCTCGGACACGCTGGGGTACACGCCCGCCAGCTTGTCAGCGTCCACCAAGGCAGCGAGCTCCTCTGCCGGCAGGGCGCGATCGGAATCGGTCTGGGTCACGACCACGCGGGGGAACGCCGGAACCAAAACGTCAACAATGCCCGCCACGTCCTTATCGGCCAGCGCGGCACACAGCAGCGTGGGGCGGTTCTCCACGCACGAATCGATCTCGTCCAGTGCGCTCACAAAGTTCTCGCAGCTCTGAGGGTTATGGCAGGCGTCGATCAGCTTGAGTGGATCGGTCCCCAGCACGTCAAAACGACCCGGTGTGGGGCAACCCATAAGCGATGCATCCAACGTATCGCGATCGAGCTCGCGGCCCAGATAGCCCTCGCATAGCATAATCGCGCACGCGGCATTCTGCGGCTGATAGGCCGGCTTGACCATACTCGACGTATAGATCGCACGCGGCGTGGTGCAGCTAAACTCAACCGTGTCGCCCACATGCGCCGGCACCTTAGTCGTGGCGTGGCTCACCACGAGCGGCACGACGCCGCACTTGCGGCAACGGGCATCCATCACACACTGAACGCTCGCCTCATGCGTGCCCTCGCCCAAAACAACCAAGCGCCCGGGTTTGATAACCGCAGCCTTCTCCCCCGCAATGGCTTCGAGCGTATCGCCCAAAATGCGTGTGTGGTCGAGCCCAATACCCGTAATGGCAACGGCGACGGGATCGGTCGCACTCGTGGCGTCCCAGCGCCCGCCCATACCAACCTCGAGCACAGCCACGTCCACGCAAGCCTCGGCAAACACTACAAGCGCGGCAGCCGTCAGCAGGTCAAACGGTGTGATGGTATAGGCACGCTCCCCCGCCGCCACACGACGACCATTCACGCGACGCCCCGCCTCAACGGCAGCAGAAACGCCTCGAGCAAACGCCTCGTCACTCACAACGCGCCCATCGACCTCCACGCGCTCGGGATAGCGAACAAGCTGCGGCGACGTATACAGCGCGGTCTTGAGCCCCTCGCCGCGAAGGATAGCAGCCGAAAAACGCGTGGTCGAAGTCTTGCCATTGGTACCGGCAACCTGAATGCAATCAAAGTACTCGTCCGGACGCCCCAGCTCATCGAGCATATCGACAACCGTCTCAAGCAGAGGCCCAGCATCCCCAGAAATCCGCCCCGTATCAGCAGCCAGCCCCACAGCCTCATCAAACGAAAGCAACTCAAACGAGAACGGCACAGAATACGACCCAGAACGCTTAGGCATAAACCAAAGTCCCCTCAACATAAAAAGAGGCCCGTAACAAACAACGAGCCCCTCCCATTCAAAATATCAGCCAAACACCGCTTTGCAGCAGAATCAAGGCCACAACCAAGTGGCCCTTACATGCCAGGTTCAGACAACCCCGTAACCGCTATGGGAGCGGTTTGGGGCTTTGCTCGATACAAGTTCCGCACGAGCCGAAGGCCACTTAATGTGGCCTTCGTGCGAGCAGGACTGTCCGCAGTAGCGAGCAATGCCCCAAACCGCGTCCCCCAGTACCGCCTACGAGAAGTCAGCAACCTGAGCAGTCAGCGCCGCCAGGATCTCCTTGAGCTCAGCTGCACGGTCCCTCTTCTTCTGAACCACTGCAGGCGCGGCCTTGGCCACAAAACCCTCATTGGCCAGCGTCTTCTCGCAGCCGGCGAGCTCCTTCTGCGCCGCGGCAATCTCCTTCTCCAGGCGCGCCTTCTCGGCCGAAAGGTCGACCTTGCCCTCGAGCACCACAAAGACCTCGACGCCGCTATCGACCACGGCGATGCTCGCGGCTGGCTTCTCAACATCGGTACCCATGACCAGCGAAGCCGTGTTGGCCAGCGGCTCAATCGTCGAGCGCAGGCTCTCGAGTTTCTCGATATCCTCGGCACCGGCGCGCACGACCACGTCGAGCTCGGCCTTGGGGCTCAAGCGATAACGCGAGCGCGTGGCGCGGGCGGCGGAAACGACGGCGCGGCACAACTCAAACGCGCGCTCGGCGTCCTCGTCAACATACTTGGCGTAGTCGGCGGGCTCGGGCCACTTGGCGATCATGAGCGCCTCGGCGCGGTTCACGTTGCCTTCGGCGTCCAGATCGAGCACGCTCGCCGGCATGTTGTCCCAGATCTCCTCGGTGACAAACGGCATGAGCGGGTGCATCAGGCGAATGGAGGTGTCAAGCACAAAAATCAGGTTGCGCTGCGCCTGCAGACGGCCCTCGCCCTTCAGGCGGGCCTTGGTGACCTCGACGTACCAGTCGCAGACCTCGTTCCAGAAGAACTGCTGCACACCGCGGGCCATGTCGCCAAAGGTGTAATTCTCAATGCCCTCGGTGACCATCTTCACGGCCTTGGCCAGGCGGCTGAACATCCAAGCGTCGGCCGGCGTCTCCACGACGGGCTCGCCGGGCGTGTAGCCCTCCATGTTCATGAGCAGGAAGCGGCTGGCGTTCCAGATCTTGGTCACAAACGACTTGGCCTGCTCGGTACGCGGGCTGTCGATAAGCTTCTTGGTCTTCTTGTCGATGTTCGCGTCAAACTTGACGTCCTGGTTGTTGGTGCACAGCGTGAGCAGGTTGTAGCGCATGGCGTCGGCGCCGTACATGCCAATGAGGTCCATGGGGTCAACGCCGTTGCCCTTGGACTTGGACATACGGCTTCCGTCCTTGGCAAGAATCGTCGGGTAGATGACGACGTCCTTAAACGGCACCTCGTCCAGGAAGTACAGCGAGCTCATGACCATGCGGGCGACCCACAGCGCGATGATGTCGCGCGCGGTGACGAGCGCCGTCGTGGGGTGATGTCCCTCGAGCAGCTCCGGCTTTTGCGGCCAGCCCTGCGTGGCGAAAGTCCACAGCTGCGAGCTGAACCAGGTGTCCAACACATTCTCGTCCTGGTGCACGTGATGACCGCCGCACTTGGGGCACACATCGGTGTCCTCGGTAAGGGCGTCCTCCCAGCCGCAGTCCTCGCAGTAGAACACGGGGATGCGGTGGCCCCACCACAGCTGGCGGCTGATACACCAGTCCTTGAGGTTCTCCATCCAGGTGGTGTAGGTCTGCGTCCAACGCGCGGGGTGGAAGGTAACCTTACCGGAGTTAACGGCGTCAAGCGCCGGCCCCTTGAGCTTGTCAACGGCCACAAACCACTGCTCGGACAGCCACGGCTCCAGTGCGGCGTCGCAGCGGTAGCAGTGCATGACGGAGTGATCGAGGTCCTCGACGTGATCGAGCAGGTCGTGCTCCTCGAACCACTTGATGACCGCCTCGCGGCACTCCTCGCGGGTCATGCCGGTGAACTCGCCATAGCCCTCGACGACCACCGCGTGCTCGTCGAAGATATTGATCTGCGGAAGGTCGTGGGCCTGACCCATGGCGTAATCGTTGGGGTCGTGGGCCGGAGTAACCTTAACGAAGCCGGAACCGAAGTTGGCGTCGACATGCCAATCCTCAAAGATGGGGATTTCGCGGTCGACGATGGGGAGCTTGACGGTCTTACCCACAAAGGCGGCCTTCTCGGGGTCCTTCGGGGAGACAGCGACGCCCGTGTCGCCGAGCATGGTCTCGGGGCGCGTGGTGGCGACGACGATGTAGTCCTGGCCGTTGACCGGCTCGGTCAGCGGGTAACGCAGGTGCCACAGATGGCCCTTCTCGTCCTTGTACTCGGCCTCGTCGTCCGAGATGGCGGTGGTGCAGTTGGGGCACCAGTTGACGATGCGCTTGCCGCGGTAGATCAGACCGTCGTGGTACCAGTCGCAGAAGACCTTGCGCACAGCCTGGGCATAGTCCTCGTCCATGGTAAAGCGCTCGTTGTCGAAGTCGACGGAGCAGCCCATGCGCTTGATCTGCTCGACGATGATGCCGCCGTACTCGTGGGTCCAATCCCAGCAGGCATCGACGAACTTGTCGCGACCGATCTCCAGGCGGCTAATGCCCTCGCTCTTGAGTTTCTTGTCGACCTTGGTCTGCGTAGCGATACCGGCGTGGTCGGTGCCGAGCACCCAGCGCGTGGACTTGCCGCGCATGCGGGCCATGCGGATGATGGCGTCCTGGATGGAGTCGTCGGTGGCGTGGCCCATGTGGAGCTTGCCGGTCACGTTGGGAGGCGGAATGGTGACGGTGCAGTCGCCCACGCCCTCGCGGCGCTTGTAGTAGCCGCCGTCGAGCCACTTCTGCCGGATCGCCGGCTCGTTGGTCGACGGATCGTAGTTCTTGGGCATCTCTTCCATATATCTCTCCCTGTCCCGCCGGGGAGGAATGTAGGCCCGATTTTCGCACGGTCAGGTCCTGGGCTCGCTCGAAGACCACATTAAGTGGTCTTCGGCTCGTGCGGAATCTACGAAAATCGGGCCTACATTCCTCCCCTTAGGTATCGATTACTTCAGTCTGATATGACTTCGCTGAGGCTTAAACAAACACACAGAATAACACAGGTAGTTGGGGTTATTGCGTATATATAAAATAGCCTCCGACCACGGATGGTCAGAGGCTATTTGCAAGCACGTTTTTTGCTGGTTTACCCGTATATGCGCTGGGGCTGCTCTTCGCCCTTGACGGAGGCTTCAGTCACAACGACCTTGGAAACACCCTCCTCACTGGGCAGATCGAACATCGTCTGCTGCAGCACGTCCTCGCAAATGGAGCGCAGGCCGCGGGCGCCGGTCTTGCGGGCGAGCGCCATGCGGGCGATCTCGTGCAGGGCGGCGTCCTCAAACTCAAGCTCAACGTCCTCGAGCTGGAACATCTTGCGGTACTGACGCACCACGGCGTTCTTGGGCTCGGTCAGGATCGACACCAGGTCGTCCTCGTCGAGCGCCTGCGTCTGGGTGACGACGGGCGTACGTCCCACAAACTCGGGGATCATGCCAAAGGCGTTGAGGTCCTGCGGGAGCACCTGACGCAGCAGGTCGTTCTCGTCGACCGAGGTGGGGCCGGCGATCTCGGAGTTAAAGCCCACGCCCTTGTTGCCCACGCGATCGGCGATGATCTTATCCAGACCCACAAAGGCACCGCCGCAGATGAACAGGATGTTGGTCGTGTCGATCTGCAGCAACTCCTGCTGGGGATGCTTGCGGCCGCCGGTGGGCGGAATGCTTGCCACCGTGCCCTCAAGAATCTTCAGCAGTGCCTGCTGAACACCCTCGCCCGACACATCGCGGGTGATGGAGAGGTTCTCGGCCTTGCGGGCGATCTTGTCGATCTCGTCCACGTAGATAATGCCAACCTGCGCGCGCTCAATATCGCCATCGGCGGCATTGATGAGCTTGAGCAGGATGTTCTCCACGTCCTCGCCCACGTAGCCGGCCTCGGTGAGCGCGGTGGCGTCGGCAATGGCAAACGGCACCTCGAGGATGCGCGCGAGCGTCTGGGCCAGCAGGGTCTTACCGGTAACGGTGGGACCGAGCAGCAGGATGTTGGACTTGGCGAGCTCTACCTCGTCCATATCGTTGTCGAACTGCGAGCCCATGCCGTCGTCAAAGGCAGACACCGCGGCGCCGCCCTCGATCACGCGGCGATAGTGGTTGTACACGGCCACCGACATGGCGCGCTTGGCGTCCTCCTGGCCCATGACATAGGCCGAAAGCTCGTCATAGATCTCGTGCGGCGTCGGCACGCGCGTGATGACCTGGCGGTCGTCCTCGAGCTCAAAGCCCTCGGTCTCGGGGTCCACGGCGGGCTGGGATGCAGCCTGGCCGTGGTCGTTGAGGAAACCCGGCAGCTTGCCGTTGCGGGCAGCGTCCATAAAGTCCGAAGCCAGAGACTCCTCCAGGATCTCGGAGCAGGCGGCGACGCACTCGTCGCAGATAAAGATGTTGGTCGGACCCTTTACAAGGCGGCGAACCTGCCCCTGCTCTTTTCCGCAGAAGGAGCAGCGGATAGGGTTGCCGTTCTCGTCAAAGTTGTCCTGCATGTTTCCTGCCATCCTAGGCGTCCTTCGCGGCGAGGTCGCGCGAGGTAACGATACGGTCGATCAGGCCGTAGTCGAGGGCCTCGGCAGCGGTCAGGTAGTTGTCGCGCTCGGTATCGGCCTGGACCTTCTCGATGGGCTGGCCAGAGGCATCGGACAGGATCTGGTTGAGCTCACGACGGGTCTTCTTAATCTCCTCGGCAACGATCTCGATCTCGGTCTGCTGACCCTGGGCACCGCCGCTGGGCTGGTGAATCATGACCTTGGAGTGCGGTAGGCAGAAGCGCTTGCCCTTGGCGCCGGCCGAAAGCAGCACGGCGGCCATGGACGCGGCCATACCCACGCAAATGGTGGAGACCTGCGGCTTGATAAAGTTCATAGTGTCCAGAATCGCCAGGCCGGAGTAGACCTCGCCGCCGGGCGAATTGATGTAGAGCGAGATATCCTTCTCGGCATCCTGGCTCTCAAGATGCAGCAGCTGGGCAACGACCAGGTTGGCGCTGACGGAGTTGATCTCCTCGCCCAAGAAGATGATGCGGTCGTTGAGCAGGCGCGAATAGATATCGTAGCTGCGCTCGCCGCGCGGCGTCTGCTCGATAACGTATGGCACGAGGGCGGAATCGAACTTTGCGATCATACGCATCTCCATTTCTCTCTTGCGGACCAAATTGGTTCTAGATAAACGTACGGTGCCCGCATGCTATGCATTGGCTGGCACCGTACGAAGCAACCGGATAACCGGTGTATAACTTTACCCCATCACGAGCGCACGCATGCGCTCGCGGGCAAGGTGGCGAGAATTACTCGGCGTCCTTGGCGGTCTCGTCGACCTCGGTCACCTTGGCGTTCTCGACCAGGTGGTCGACGGCCTTGGAACGACGGATGGACTCGCGGACGGCAGGCATGCGGCCATCAGCGATGAACTCAGCCTTGGAAGCCTCGACGTCCTTGACGCCGGCCTTCTCGAACTCGGCGTTGATGTCGTCCTCGGTGACCTCGATCTTGAGCTCGCGGGCGAGGGCGTCCAGAGCCAGGGACTCACGGGCAACGTCGTTGGCCTGCTTGTGCAGGTCGCCGATGAACTGCTCCATAGTCAGACCGGAAGCGGGCAGCCAGGTGTCCAGAGTCATGCCGCGGGCAGCGAGATTGGACAGGAAGTTCTGGCCAAGCTCCTCAAAGACGGACTGCTCGTAGTCGGCGTCCATCTCGTCGAGCTGCAGACGCTCGGCGAGAGCGGAGACGCAACGGTTCTCCTTCTCGGCCGGCAGGCGGGAAGCCTTGTCCTGCTCGATCTCGATCTTGATGGCGTCGCGCATGGCGTCGATGCTGTCAAAGCCAAAGTCGGACTTGACGAGCTCGTCGGTGAGCTCGGGGGTGTTGCGGACCTTGATGCCCTTGACGGTGACCTCGACGGTGTGGGTCTCGGCCTCCTCGCCCTCCTCGACCTCGTCGGTCCAGGTGACGGTCTTGACGTCGTCGACGTTAGCGCCGATCAGGGCCTCGTTGAACTCCTTGGGGTTGCTGTCGCTACCGGCGATGAGCATGCGGCCCTCGGCGGCAAAGTTGTCGGCGTTCTCGACGGCCTTGAGGTCGACGGTGACGTAGTCCTCGGCCTCGACGGCGCGACCCTCGACGTCCTCAAAGGTGGCACGGTAGTTGAGGAGCATCTCGACCTGGTTGTTGATCTCGGACTCGGTGACCTCCGCAGGGGGCATCTCGATCTCGACGGCGTCGAAGGAGGAAAGCTCAGCGGCGGGACGCAGGGAAAACTCGACGGTGTAGGTGTAGTCCTCGTGATCCTTGGCGAGGTCGAGCTCCTTGTAGTCACCGTTCTTGGTGGGGACGATGTCCAGCTCGTTGAGGACGGCGGGCTCGTTGGCGGCGATCAGGTCGTTGGTGGCCTGAGCGAGGGTAGCCTCGACGCCAAGAGCGGAGTCGATGACCGGACGGGGAGCCTTGCCGGCGCGGAAGCCCGGGAAGCGGTACTTCTTGGCGGTGTCCTTGTAGGCCTTCTTGATCGCGGCGTCGACGTCGGCGGCCGGGATGGTGACCGTAGCGGTGAGCTTGGCGTCCTTGACGTCAGAAGCGGTGATGTTCAACACGTTCCTCCTCATACTGCCCAGCTTATCTGAGGTGCTGGTACCTTTATGCAACAAAGTGTCGCGACGGCCAGGGCCGACGCAGGTGCGATGGTGCGGGCGAAAGGACTCGAACCTTCACGGGAATCCCACCAGAACCTAAATCTGGCGCGTCTACCAATTCCGCCACGCCCGCATGAGCGCACAGACTAGGAATGATAGCAGATACGAACGGCAAGCGCACGCACACCTTTTACACGCTCACGACCTCACCACGAGTACAAAAGGCGGGACGAGTTGTCCCGTCCCGCCCATTACGACTTGTTCGCTAACCCGCTACTCCCCCAGCAGGGCCTTCTCGGGCGTGATCGGAAGCGAGCGAACCTGGTGGCCGGTGGCGTGTGCGACGGCCGAGGCCACGGCGGCGAGCGGCGTGTTGATGACGACCTCGCCGATCGACTTGGCACCAAACGGACCCGTCGGCTCGTAACTCGGCTCAAAGGCCACGCGAATGCTGCCGATATCCAGGCGCGTGGGCAGCTTGTAGCTCATAAAGTTGCCGGTACGCAGGCGGCCGCGGTCATCGTGCTCGACGATCTCGTAGAGCGCGTGACCGATGCCCTGGGCAATGCCGCCCTCGGCCTGGACGCGCGCGAGCGCCTCGTTGATCACGGTGCCGCAGTCCACAGCCGCCGCGTAATCCACAACAGTCACCTTGCCGGTGGCCTTGTCGACCTCCACCTCGGCAATGCCGGCCATAAACGGCGGAGGCGAAACGGGCAGGCAGGCAGAGGCATGCGAGGTGAGCGCGTCGCCGCCCGCGATGTTCTTGACGCACAGGTTGGCAAAGTCGCGCAGCGTGAGGTAGCGGTTCTGCTCGCGTGCGGCACGCTCGTCGGACAGGCGCACGTACTGGCCATCGAAGACCACGTCGGCAGCGTCCACGTCCCACATCTGGGCGGCCTTGGCGCAGATCTTCTCACGCAGCTCGGTCGCGGCGTTCTTGGCGGCAAGGCCCGTCACGTACGTACCCGAGCTCGCGGACGAGCCGGCGTCAAA
>URGG01000017.1 GCA_900547345.1 uncultured Collinsella sp.
ATCGTTGGGGCCAGGCCCGATTTTGCCTCTTGACAATGTCCTGCTCATATTAAAAAGGAGGTGCTCGGTTGAATCTGACCTTTGAGGGATTCTTAAAAGGCTATTGCCGAGAGCTATCCGGACAGCAGTCGCTCAGTTTTAGAAAACTGGTTAAGCAAGCGACGACGGTTGCGCCGCGCGTGGCGGAGCCCCTGTTTTTGCTCGCTTTGGCGCAAGGAAAAGCCGAATACGTTTTGGGTTTATCCGAGGGCTCGTGGATGGAACGGGATTACCGAGACGTTTTATCCTTGTACGGTCAAGCGGGTAGCATGGCGTCTCTATGCGCCAAAAGTGAGCTCCCAAATCGTTATGCCAACGTTTGGCGTGCGTATAGAGCGGTGAAGGAAAAGCCGGCGGCCGATAGAAGGGTGAACGCCCTGATGAGAAAGAAAACGCTGGAAGCATTGGAGGAATCGGGTGTAACGCGCTATGGCCTCTGCCGTGCTCTGCGCCTGAATAAAGGAAACGTATACGCATACTTGGCCGGCGATGACTCAAAGGTGAGCAGGAAAACGGCGCGCCGCATTATGGAATATGCGGAGGAGAGGGGCACCCAAGAAGGGGCCGGGCGCCCGGTGTGTGTGGCGGGGTAAGATTGATCGCGGTTTTGATTGGTGCTCGATTGGGTTTGTTGGGCGGAGATTATGTCTGCTATTGATATTGTGCTTGTTGCGATCGCCTTGGTGGCGGTGGGGGTTGCTGCGGCTTGCGCCCTTCAGCTCAAGAGCCTGCGTGCCGAGTTGCGGGAGCGTGGCGACGGTGGCGCGGAAACGCTGGCAGCACTCGAGCAGGCCAACAACGCGCTCGATGCCCTGAACGTCGCGCTGGCCGAAACCCGCCGCACGGCCAATGCCATCGCGCAGCAGCAGACGACCGATGCGGCCGTGGAGCAGCAACGTTACCTGACCATCGCACGCGAGTTCTCGCAAGCTGGTGACCGGATGGATGACCTGCGCCGCGAGACGGCCCAACAGCTCGGCGCCAATCGCGAGGGCATCGAGCATCGCCTGGACAAGGTGCGCGAGACGGTCGATGCTCAGCTGGGCGCCATCCGCAAAGACAACAACGTGCAGCTCGATCAGATGCGCGCGACGGTGGACGAGAAGCTCTCCCGCACGCTCAACGACCGACTGTCGGCATCGTTTAAGCAGGTGAGCGACCAGCTCGAGGCCGTGTATAAGGGCCTGGGCGATATGCAATCTATCGCCACCGGCGTAGGCGACCTCAAGCGTGTGCTGGGCAATGTAAAAGCGCGCGGCATTTTGGGCGAGGTGCAGCTGGGTGCAATTCTGGCGGACATCCTTACACCCGACCAGTATCTGGAAAACGTCGCCACCAAGCCCGGTGCCTCGGAGCGCGTTGAGTTTGCCGTCAAGCTGCCGGTAGACGAGGGCGATCCCGTGCTGCTGCCGATCGATTCCAAATTCCCGGGCGACGCGTACGAGCATCTGATCGACGCCCAGGAGTCGGGCGATGCGGAGGCCGTTGCCGCAGCGCGCAAGACGCTCGATATGATGGTGAAACGCGAGGCAAAGAACATCTGCGAAAAGTACCTGAGTGTGCCGGCAACGACCAACTTTGGCATCATGTTCGTGCCGTTTGAAGGACTGTACGCCGAGGTCGTCAGCCGCCCCGGGCTTATCGAGACCCTGGGCCGCGACTATCACGTCAACGTAGCCGGTCCCAGCACCATGGCGGCCATCCTCAACAGTCTGCAGATGAGCTATCAGACGTTTAAGTTGCAAAAACGTACCGACGACGTGCTGCGCGTGCTCTCCGCCGTCAAGGCCGAGCTGCCGCGCTATCAAAAGGCGCTGCGCCGCGCCCAGCAGCAGATCGAGACCGCGGGCAAAACGGTCGAGGGCATCATCACCACGCGCACCAACGTCATGGAGCGCAAACTCAAGGATATCGACGCGCTGGAAGATGCCGAGGAGGCCGACGAGATCTTGGGGCTCACATCCGCGGAGCTGCTCGCAGACCAAAAAGACGAGGACTAATTGCATCTGACGGCGGAGCGCCTGCGCAAGCACGGCGCGGGCGCTTTTCGCATCGCGCTTGTCTGAAGCGTGCTCCAATGTGCAACAATGGCGTTTCGCCCTATCAGACGCGAAAGGAAGCCCATGTCTCAGAGAAGCACCAGCCCACTCAGCCGCTCCACCGTGCGCCGCGCGCTGCAGCGGTTTTGGGGTGTCACGCGCACGCAGCCGCTGATTGTCTTTCTCTCGGTGTTCTCGTCGGCGGGCTACATCTTTTTGCTGACGTTTGCCAATACCTATGTGATGGCCCTCATTGTCGACCGCGTTCAAGCCGGTCCCGTGGCGGGTGACCAGGTGTTTGAGGTCTTCGGCCCCTATATCCTGGCGCTCGTACTCGTTAACCTGGTGGGTCAGATCCTCTCCAAGCTACAGGACTACACCGTCTACAAGCTCGAGATCGCAGGCAACTATCACCTGGCGCGTCTATGCTTCGACACGCTCTCCAACCAATCCATGACATTCCATACCAGCCGCTTTGGCGGATCGCTTGTGAGCCAGACAAGCCGTTTTATGAGCGGCTACACGGGTCTGGTCGACGTGACGGTGTATTCGCTCATCCCCACCATCACCTCGGTCATCTGCACCGTGGCCGCACTCGCCCCGGTGGTGCCGACGTTTACCGTGATCCTGGTGTGCATCATGGTCGTCTACATTGCGTTTGTCTGGCTTATGTACAAGCGCATCATGCCGCTTTCGGCCGCGACGTCCGCCGCGCAGAACAAGCTCTCGGGCGTGCTCTCCGACGCGGTCACGAACATCTTGGCCGTCAAGACCTGCGGGCGCGAGGACTTTGAACGCGATCTGTTCGACGCCGCCGATCGTGCCGCGCGCGACGCCGAGACGGTCTCGATGCACGCCATGATGCAGCGCAACTTTACGACCTCGGGCCTTATCGTCATCACCATGGCCGTGGTGAGTGTGTTCGTGGCGGGCGGCAACGCGTGGTTTGGCATTTCGGCCGGCTCGCTCGTCATGATCTTTACCTACACCTATAACCTCACCATGCGCCTGAACTACGTAAGCTCCATGATGCAGCGCATTAACCGCGCGCTGGGCGATGCGGCCGAGATGACGCGCGTGCTGGACGAGCCACGTTTGGTGACAGATGACCCGGACGCCCCTGAGCTCAAAGTGACCGAGGGCGCGATTGATTTTGAGCACCTGAGCTTTGCGTACCGTGACGCTGCGGCGGGCGAGAGCGTGTTCGATGACCTGACACTTCATGCGGCGGCGGGCCAGCGCGTGGGCCTGGTGGGCAAATCGGGCTCGGGTAAGACGACGCTCACCAAGCTGCTGCTGCGTCTGGACGATGTTCAGGGCGGCCGCGTGCTCGTGGACGGCCAGGACGTCTCGCGCTGCACGCAGCAGAGCCTGCGCCGCCAGGTTGCCTACGTGCCGCAGGAGGCGCTGCTGTTCCACCGCTCCATTCGCGAAAACATTGCCTACGGTCGTCCCGGCGCCACTGATGAGCAGATTCGCGAGGCCGCGCGCCTGGCCAATGCCCTGGAGTTTATCGACCGCTTGCCCCGTGGCTTTGACACTATGGTGGGCGAGCGCGGCGTCAAGCTCTCGGGCGGCCAGCGCCAGCGCGTGGCTATCGCCCGTGCCATCCTAACCGACGCGCCGATTCTAGTGCTCGACGAGGCGACCTCTGCCCTCGACAGCGAGTCCGAGGCGCTGGTGCAGGAGGCGCTCGAGAATCTGATGCGCGGCCGTACCTCCATTGTGGTGGCGCACCGCCTGTCCACCGTGGCGGCGCTCGACCGCATTGTGGTGCTGGCCGATGGCGAGATCGTCGAGGACGGCACGCATGCGCAGCTCGTCGAGGCGGGTGGCGAGTACGCGAGCCTGTGGAGCCGTCAGACCGGCGCATTCTTGGAGGCGTAAGCGTCTCGGACGTGGGACAATTGTGCCCATAAGTTTATTGTGCCGTTGAGCCGAGGAGTCGTTATGCCACGCGAGACCAATGCTGCCAAGCGCGAGCGCGCCATCGAGGTGTGTGAGCGCCTCAACCGTCGCTATGGCCCGGTCGAGTGCTTTTTGGACCACGAGAATCCCTTCCGCCTGCTGATCGCGGTGCTGCTTTCGGCGCAAACGACCGATGCGCAGGTCAACAAGGTGACGCCGCGGCTGTTTGCCCAGTGGCCCACGCCCGAGGCCATGGCCGGGGCGAGCGTGGCTGACGTGGCAGACACCATCAAGTCACTCGGCTTCTACAAGAGCAAAGCCAAGCATGCCGTCGAGGCCGCGCAGATGATCGTCGCCGACTATGGCGGCGAGGTGCCGGCCGACATGAAGGAACTCGTGAAGCTGCCGGGCGTGGGACGCAAGACGGCGAACATCGTGCTCAACGTGGGGTATGGCATCGTGGAGGGCATTGCGGTGGACACGCACGTCAACCGCATTGCGCACCGCCTGATGCTGAGTCCCAAGACGCATGCCAAGGAGCCGCTCAAGACCGAGCAGGATCTGCTCAAGATTTTGCCGCACGAGTATTGGGAATCGGTCAACCATCAGTGGATCACCTTCGGTCGCGAGATCTGCGACGCCCGCAAACCCAAGTGTGACGAGTGTCCGCTGGCAGATTTGTGCCCCAGCGTGCGCGTAGCGGGGTAGGGCGGAACGCATTTTCGTCTGGCGTTTTTTGCGGGGCTGGGTTTGCCCTTGAGCCGGAGTCCTCTCCATGCGCTACCATGACAGACAATGTATTTGACGTACGACCCGCCGAGCTTGCCCCGGCGGGCTTTTGGCGTTGCGATGCCGGAGGAACAGCATGCTCATTCACCGTATAGCCGCGCAGCTCTACACTGCCGAGGCGCTGCAGACCGTCGAGGCCGGACTCGATGCCGGCGAGGACGTGACGCTGGCCGTGTCGCAGTCGGGCCGCACGCTTATGGCGGCCGCCCAGTTTGCGCGCCGTCCGCGCCCGACGGTCTACATTGTGAGTGGCGAGGATGCGGCCGATCGCGCCGCGCGCAGCCTTGCCGCCTACGTGGGCCTGGCGCACGTGTGCCGTTTTCCCGAGCGCAAGGACTATCCGTGGCGCGAGCAGGCGCCCGACGATGCCGTGGTGGCGCAGCGCTGCGAGGCTCTGGGGCGCATCGTGCGCGGGGACAACTGCATCATGGTTGCCTCGGCCCGCGCGCTGCTGCGCTGCGTGCCGCCGGTCGAGAGCCGCTATTGGGAGTCCACGACCTTTGCGGTGGGCGAGGAGATTCCTTTTGACGAGGTGCCGCAGCGCCTGGTGGGCATGGGCTACACCAATGCCGGTGCCGCCGACGCGCCCGGCCTGTTCCGCGTGCACGGCGACACCGTAGAGGTGTTCCCCGCACAGGAAAAGGCGCCCGTGCGCATCGAGTTCTTCGGCGACGAGATTGACCGCATCCGCCGCATGGTGAGCTCCACGGGGCAGACCATCGGCAACGAGGACAGTATCGAGATCTTCCCCTGCCGCGAGCTGGCGCTTACCGACGATGCCGTCCACAACATGCACGTGGCGCTCTACCGTGCCAGCCAGGACGACAGCAAGCTGGCGGCGCTGCTCGAGATGGTGGATGCGCGCATCGTCACGCCCGAGCTCGACCGCTTTTTGCCGGTGATGTACGGCCAGACCGTAAGCCCGTTGGCGCACGTGAGCGGCAAGGCACTCGTGGTTCTGTCCGAGCCGCGCTCGCTGTTCGACGACTGCCTGCGCGCCTACGAGGATATTGAGGCCCGTGCCGGCGAGGCAGGGATTGACCGCCTGGATGGTCTGTACGTGCGCGCCCAACAGCTCGATTTTGGTGCCCAGCAGCGCCTGAACTACGTGAGCCTCATTCGTGCCGGCGGCGCGGTGACGGCAGAGCTCAAGATTGAGCAGCCGGCCATCGCAGGCTCGGACAACCGTTTTATGACGCGCATCCAGGAGGTCGTGGGCAAGCGCTATGCCTGCGTGTTTGCCATCCCCGACCGCGGTGCGCGCGAGTCGATGGAGCTCACCTTTGGCGACGAGGGCATTACCTTTGAGGAATCGCTGACCGCGGCGCCCGAAAATGTCGGCGCTATCGGCGACCGCGTTCGCGTGGCAGCGGCGGATTCCGCCGACCGTGCCGCACGCCAGGAGGCCCATGCTTCCATTCGCGAGCGTAAGGCCGACGCGCTCAACGCCCGCTCGCTCGAGGCGGGCGCCGCGCGGGCTGCCGCCGGCGCCGCCGTGCCCACTATTTCGCGCGGACGTGTGACCTTTGTCGATGCCGCCTTGCCGCAGGGCGTGGTGGTGCCCGATGCCAACCTGGCCGTGTTCTCGATCGCCGACCTCAACGCCCGCATGGACGCCAACCGCGCGCGCAGCCGCCGCAAGGTGGACATTACGCAGATCACGTTCCCGTTTAAGCCGGGCGATTACGTGGTGCACGCTACCCACGGCATCGCGCTCTTTAGCGAGATCGCGCGCCAGGAAGTGGGCGGCAAGGAACGCGACTACTTTTTGCTGGAATATGCCGATGGCGACAAGCTCTACGTGCCGCTCGAGCAGGTCGACCGCATCACGCGCTACGTTGGCCCCGACGGCGACAAGCCGCGCCTGACCAGGCTCAACACAGCCGACTGGACGCGCGCTACCAACAAGGCGCGCAAGAACGCCAAAAAGCTGGCGTTTGACCTGGTCGACCTGTATACGCGCCGCTCGTCGATTACCGGTATCGCCTGCCCGCCCGACACGCCCGAGCAGATTGAGATGGAGGAGAGCTTCCCTTACGACGAGACGCGCGACCAGCTGGAGGCCATCGCCGATATTAAGGCCGACATGGAGGCGCCCAAGCCCATGGACCGCCTGCTCTGCGGCGACGTGGGCTTTGGCAAGACCGAGGTCGCCCTGCGTGCGGCGTTTAAGTGTGTGGACTCCGGCCGTCAGGTCATGGTGCTCTGTCCCACGACCATTCTGGCCCAGCAGCACTACGAGACCTTCTTTGAGCGCTTTGCCCCGTTTGGCCTCGAGGTCGAGGTGCTCAGCCGCTTCCGCACGCCGGCGCAGCAGAAGCGCGCGCTCAAGGCGTTTGCCGAGGGCACGATCGATGTGCTCATCGGCACGCACCGCTTGCTTTCGGCCGATGTGAACCCAAAGAACTTGGGCCTGGTGATCATCGACGAGGAACAGCGCTTTGGCGTGCAGCACAAGGAGCAGCTCAAGAACCTGCGCGAGCAGATTGACGTGCTCACGCTTTCGGCAACGCCTATTCCACGAACCATGCAGATGGCCACGAGTGGCGTGCGCGACATGAGCCTGATCACGACGCCGCCGACCGGGCGTCGTCCCGTGATCGTGCACGTGGGGGAGTACGACCCCGATGTGGTGAGCGCGGCGATTCGCCTGGAGGTGGGCCGCGGCGGTCAGGTGTATTACGTGTCCAACCGCGTCAAGACCATCGATGACGCCGTGGCGCGCGTGCACGAGGCCGCGCCCGAGGCGCGCGTGGGCGTGGCGCACGGCAAGATGAGCCCGCGCGAGGTCGAGGACGTGATGATCGAGTTCGCGACCAAGAAGATTGACGTGCTCATCGCCACGACCATCGTGGAGAGCGGCATCGACAACGCGACCGCCAACACGCTCATCATCGAGGACTCGCAGCGCCTGGGTCTGGCACAGCTCTACCAGCTCAAGGGCCGTGTGGGCCGTTCTGCCACGCAGGCCTACGCGTACTTTATGTTCCCGGGCGAGCTGCTGCTCACCGAGGAGGCGACGGCGCGCCTGACCGCACTTTCCGAGTTCCAGGACCTGGGCAGCGGCATGCGCATCGCTATGCGCGACCTGGAGATTCGCGGCGCCGGCTCGCTTATGGGAGCCGAGCAGCACGGCAACCTGTCGAGCGTGGGCTTTGACCTGTTTACGCAGATGCTGGGCCAGGCCGTGGCCGAGGCGCGCGGCGATGACGACGCCGGCGTGGAGGCGGCGAGCGTGGGTATTAACCTGCCGGCCGACTACTTCTTGTCCGAGGAGTACCTGCCGGCGGTGGATCAGCGCGTGCTCGTGTACCGCAAGCTCGCAGCGGCCGAGGACTTGGAGAGCATCGATGAGGTGCAGGAGGAGACCGAAGCCGCGCATGGCGAGCTGCCGTTGGCGGGACTCAACCTGTTCAATCGCGCGCGCATCCGCATTCGCGGCGAGCGTCTGGGGCTCGAGAGCGTCACGCTCAGTGGCGGCCGCATCACGTTTTTGGGCGTCGACGTGCCCAAGAAGGTGGCCTTTGAGCTTAAGAACCGGTACGGCGCGGTGAACTTCCCTAAGAGCCGCAAGCTGTCGGTGCCCTACAAGGCGGGCGCCGGCGCGGGCAGCGGCCTGGGTCGCGGCCTCGACGCCAACGACGGCACCGGCCCCGTGGCCGCGGCACTCATGCTGCTGCAACAGCTGGGTGCTAGCGACGACGACTAGCGGGTCGACGCTGCAAACGCTCCATTTGGGCAATCTGACCCTCACTCGTCGGTCGCGTACGCAAGTACGCTTCCCTCCTCCTTCGGGCCACCTTGCCACAAATGGAACGTTTTCGCTCACTTATGCTCAACCTGTAAGGGTATTTATGGGACAAAGCTATCTTTGCCCCACCATGTTGCGGGTCGACCCTTCGCCCGACCGAAAGGAAAGCATGTTCGGATACATCTATAAGAAAGACGCCGCTGCTATCGCGGTCATCCTTGCCCTTTGCCTGGGCGTGGGCAGTTTCTTTGATTATCAGATCTCGAGCGCGCTGTTCAATATCGGCAGTATGTACGGTCGCCTTATCGAGGCCGCCGGCGAGCTGCCGTTCGAGCTGACGGCGAGCATCGCGGGCGTTATGCTCGTGCGCGCGGTGCGTCCCGACTCTAGGGGGAGCAAATGGCTCGCCGTGCTCGGCATCCTTGTCAACGTTGGCCTGGCCGGCTACGAGATCGTTTCGTCCCTGCGGGTTGGCGGCAAACTCATCGCGGTTCAGTTGGTGCTGACGTTTGTGCTGGTCATCGCCGCTAATCTTGTCGTCTATCGCCTCACGCGCACGACCGAGCCCGACGATCTCACGCGCTGGGCGTTGATGGTGCTTGTCGTGTGGGTCGCTCAGGCCATCATCCTCAACGTGATTGTCAAGCCGCTGTGGTCGCGCCCACGCATGCGCGTGATCGAGGTGACGCAGGGACTCGAGTTTCAGCCGTGGTGGGTGATCGGCAACCCCGACAAGTGGGCCTATATTGCCGCCGGTGTAGTCAAGGACGGCTTTAAGTCGTTTGCGAGCGGACACACGGCGCACGCGGCAATCGGCCTCATGCTCGCTGGGCTTCCCGCGACGGCCTTTAAGGAAAAGCCGTCGCGCCGTCGTGTGGCCTTTTGGACGGCGGCTGTGGTCGCGGCGCTCGTCGCGCTTGGCCGCATCGTGATCGGAGCGCACTTTTTGAGTGACGTGAGCTGCGGTTTTGCTCTGGTACTGGCACTTGAGTGCCTTGCCGCGCGCATTGCCTATCCCGGCGGCGTACAATAGCTCCGTTTGAATCATCTGGCCGATACCCGGTAAGAGAGGATTGCCATGCTCGCGTTCAACAACGACTATTCCCACGGTGCACATCCGGCAGTGCTGCAGGCGCTCGTCGATACCAACATGGAACCGCAGCCTGGCTACGGTACCGATGCGCATACCGAGCGCGCCAAGCAACTTATTCGCGAGGCCTGCCAGGCCCCCGATGCCGACGTGTTTTTTCTGGTGGGCGGCACGCAGGCCAACGCGACGGTGATCGACATGCTGCTCGCGCCGTACGAGGGCGTCGTTGCTGCCGAGACTGGTCACGTCGCCTGTCACGAGGCGGGCGCCATCGAGTTTGGCGGCCACAAGGTGCTCACCATCCCCGGCTACGAGGGCAAGATGCACGCCGAGGACCTCGAGAACTATATCCAGGTGTTCTACGAAAACGAGAGCTACGAGCACACAGTGTTCCCGGGTGCCGTGTACGTGAGTCTATCGACCGAGTACGGCACGCTGTACTCCAAGGCCGAGCTCGCGGCGATTCACGCGGTGTGCCAGAAGCGCGAGATTCCGCTGTTTGTGGACGGTGCTCGTCTGGCCTATGCGCTGGCGGCCGATGAGTGCGACATTACCCTGCCCGAGCTGGCGCAGCTGTGCGACGTATTCTACATTGGCGGCACCAAGTGCGGCGCGCTTTGCGGCGAGGCTGTGGTGTTCTGCGGCGTGCACGCCCCGGCGCATCCCATTCCGCGTATTAAGCAGCACGGCGCGCTGTTGGCCAAGGGTCGCCTGACGGGCGTGCAGTTTGAGGCGCTCTTTACCGACGGCCTGTATTTTGAGATTGGCCGTCAGGCGATCGAAACCGCGCGGGCGCTTCGTCGCGTGCTGCACGAGCACGGCTACCGGTTCTTCTTGGAGACGCCGACTAACCAGCAGTTCGTGATTCTGCCCAACGAGGACATGGCCCGCATTCGCGAGCATGCGGCGATCGAGTACTGGGAAAAGTACGACGAGACCCACACGGTGGTGCGTTTTTGCACCAGCTGGGCCACGACGCAGGAGGACATCGACGCGCTGGCGGCTGTCCTGTAGCCTGATGTAATGACGAGGGGCCGCCTTGCGCTGGGTTTGGCGCAGGGCGGCCTTTGCTTTTGGGGAGAAGAGTTGTATGACCGAGATGTCCGAGCCGACGATTCGCCTGGCGACGCCCGAAGACGCGCCGGCGTTGCTTGCCATCTATGAGCCGTATGTGCGCCAGACGGCGATTACCTGCGAATACGAGGTGCCGAGCGTTGAGGAGTTCGCCGGGCGCATCGAACGCACGCTCAAGCGCTATCCGTATCTGGTGATGGAGCTGGGCGGGCGTCCGGTAGGCTATGCCTATGTGAGCGCGCTTAACAGCCGCGAGGCCTACGACTGGTCGGTCGAGACGTCGATCTACCTGGCACGCGATGTGCGCCACGGCGGGCTGGGCCGCAAGCTGCACGATGCGCTCAAGCAATGTCTGATCGCGATGGGCATCACCAACATGTGCGCCCTCATCGCCGTGCCGCACGACAAGGACGACGAGTATCTGACGCACAACAGTCAGGATTTCCATGCCCATATGGGCTACCGCCTGGTGGGTGCCTTTGACCGCTGTGCCCAGAAGTTCGGCCGCTGGTACGACATGTGCTGGATGGAGCTGGTCCTAGCCGAGCGCACGCCCAACCAACCCAAGCCAACCTGGTTCCCCGACCTCCCCAAACCTACCATTTAGGGACAGGTTTATTTTGGCAGGTTAGCCGATGGGCTCGGTGTATTTGGCGCGGTCGGTGCGTTGGATGCGCTTGGAGACATGGAGCGGGCGGCCGTCGGTGTCGTAGACGTAGTCGGTGATCAGGATCAGCGCCTGCCCGCGCTCAACGTTGAGCAAAAACGCCTCGTTTTGCGAGGCATAGCACACCTCAAAGGTCTTGTGCCCCTGTGCCGGCGCGCGATGGAATTCTTGACGCAGCGTGGCGTAGAGCGAACCGTTGATATCGCGATCGATGAGTGCCTCAAAGCTCGGTGGTAGATAGGTGGTCTCCAGGCACAGCGGCGCATCGTCCAGATAACGCAGGCGGACAAGTTTGACGAGCTTGCTGCCCACGGCGGCATCAAAGAACTTAGCTATGCTGCCGCCCGCCTTGGCAAAGCCCGAGTCCACCGTGCGCGTGGTGGGCTTCATGCCCTGACCCTGGACCTGCGCCGTATAGCTCGAAAACACCAGGTTGTTCTCGTGGAGCGCCGGCGTGTCGGCCACAAAGGCGCCGCGCCCGCGCTCGGTTCGAACCAGACCCTCATCAACGAGCACCTTAAGGGCATGGCGCACGGTGCTGCGCGACAGCCCCGATTCGTCCATGAGTTCCATCTCGGACGGCAGCTTGTCTTCGCGCGCGTAGACGCCGGCGGCGATGCGGTCACGCAGCATGCCCGCCAAGCGCTCGTATTGGCTCAGTTTCTTTTTAGATGAAGCGTTCATGCGATCAGCCTATATCTAACTTGTATGCTTATCTAAGCAAGCATGTATTCAACACAACAATAAAACCGCTGGTATCGAGCTACCGAAAACCTTACCAGCAAAATTTCTAAGACAAATATAGCATACAACTAGTCGACATAACCAAAACATATATGTAACTTGTATGCCATCGAGAGCATCAAACGAGAAGAAAGGCTGATGCACGATGACTACTCAGGAACAGGTTAAGGACGTCGTCTCCCAGGTTTTGGCCGACAAGGTAGACAAGGGCGGCATCAAGCGCGTCGTGTGGATTGGCGCCGGCGGATCCAACGGCGGCAACTATCCTGCCCAGTACTTTATGGAGCACGAGGCCACGCAGGTCGTGAGCTCCAGCTACACCAGCAACGAGTTCGTGCACGCCACGCCCGCCTATGTCAACGAGAACACCCTGGCCGTCGTCGTGTCCATGCGCGGCACCAAGGAGACCATCGTCGCCGCCCAGGTCGCCAAGGACCACGGCGCCAGCACCATCGCCATCTATGTCGACGAGTCCGGCCTCACCGAGGTCTGCGACTACAAGATTCAGTATGACAGCCTGGCCGTCGACGAGTCTTGCATGGGCCGTACCAACTCCGCCGTCGTGACCATGATCGCCATGGAGCTTACGCAGCAGACCGAGGGCTATGCCGAGTATGAGACCGCTATGGCCGCCTTCGACCTGGTTGACCCCATCTATCGCAAGGCCGTCGAGTACACCCGTCCGCTCGCCGCCAAGTGGGCCGAGCAAAACGCCGACAAGCCCTGCATCAACGTGATGGCTCAGGGTCCGCTCTTTGGTGCCGCCTACGTCTTTAGCATCTGCAACGTGCAGGAGATGCTGCAGATCGACTCCTGCACCATCAACACCTGCGACTTCTTCCACGGCCCCTTCGAGATCCTGGACAAGCGCACCTCGCTGTTCCAGCTCATCAGCGTCGGCCGCAGCCGCTGCAACGACGAGCGCGGCATCCGCTTCGTCAACCAGTACGGTGGCGAGCGCGTCTATCAGCTCGACGCCAAGGAGCTCGGCCTCAACGACATCAAGGACAGCGTGAGCGAGTACTTCAACCACCTGATCTTTGCCCCGATCCTCAACAACGTGTACATGCGTGCGCTCTCTGCCGTCACCCACAAGGACTACATGACGCGCCGCTACATGTGGAAGCTTGAGTATTAGTTACGCGGTTTTACCAAACCGCGTAACGGATCGACGCTGCAAACCCACCTGAGCGGCAATCTGCCTTTCAGCTTCAGCGGCATGACCAGAAGGTCAATGCCGCCTCGCTTCAAGGCACCTTGCTCGCTCAGGTGGGTTTTCGCTGGCGTTGCCAAAGCATCGGCGTCGCCTTGGCCCAGATGCGGCACTTGGAGACGTTCGGCACTTGGGGACAGTCCTAGTCATTGGGGACAGGTTACTTTGCACCAAGTTGGCGCATATGAACCTGACCCCTTTGCACCAATGGGTTGTAGCGGTAGAGCAGATTTTTCCGCTCGCCGATTTGTGTCTTGAAAAATGTATATAACGACTATAACGTAGTGTGAAACATATTGGAAACAATACCGAGGAGGCTGCGTTGAAGAAAAGCAATCTGGGCTATGTGCTGGTGCTGATCGCCGCGCTTATGTGGGGCAGCATCGGAATCTTTGTAAACGGCATTGCGGCCATGGGCGTTTCGTCCCAGAGCATGGCGGCCTTTCGCTTGTTGGTCGGAGCGCTTATCTTGGCGCCGGTTCTGATGTTTATGGGCTGCCGTCCGGGTGAGGGGTCTACCGTGGCTCAGGGTCCGCTGGCCCTGTTCAAGGCAAGCCCTAAAGAGCTTGTTCCCTGCGCACTTGTCGGTATCGTCGGTTTGGCCGCCGCTAACACCTGCTATTACGAGTGCATGGGCGAGGTGGGCATGTCCACGGCCTCGGTGCTGCTCTACACCTCGCCGGTGTTTGGCGTCATGCTCGGCCGCGTGCTTTATCGCGAGGACGTGACCCCCAACAAGCTCGTTGCCATTGTCTTTAACATCGTAGGCTGCGTGCTTGCAGTGACCAATGGCGACCTTTCCGGTTTTCATTTTTCGGTTTGGGGCGTCACGTCGGGCGTGATTGCAGGCCTTTGTGGTGCGTCGCTCGCGGTGTTTAGCCGAATAGCAACCAAGACGGTCCACCCGCTGGCTGTCACGTTTTGGGGCTTTGTTTTTGGCGGTGCGGTTATGGCAGCTATCGCGGCTCCGTGGCCGGATGTCGCCGCGGCAATGTCGCCACAGCTGCTGCTGCTGTTCCTTGGCTTTGGACTCATCCCCACAGCCGTTGCTTACATCTTATATATGCAGGGTCTGTCCATGGGGCTCGAGACATCGAAAGTTCCCGTCGTAATGTCTTTCGAGACGGTCGTCACCGTACTGGTGGGCATTGGTGTCTACGCCGAGCCCGCCGGCGCGATTAAAGTCCTGGGCATCGTGTTGGTGCTCGCGTCCATCCTGATTATGAACACCGACTTCTCCAAGCTGCGCAACAGTGTGTTTGTCGGTCATGTCATTGAGAGCATGACCTTTAAGCCCAACGCGTGGTGGACCGAAAAATCTCAGGACATGGATCTGTTTAAGGAACGCACCGGCATTGCGCTGGAACCCACCGTACAGGAAAGCCCCTGGTACTTCGTGCGATAGGGGATTGCGCGCAGGGTCTGACCTGGGGTTATCCAGCTAGCGCCGGCCTACCCAGCCCAACGTTTCAAGTACGTTAAACCCGTCAACGGTCGATTTTCACCCGCGAACGGTCTTTATACTAATTAGCAATATAAGCAACGTATAAGACGTTATAATGACCATAACGAAAAGGAGGAGGCAAGATGAATCAGATCATTCTCGCATCTCATGGCGGCCTGGCCGCAGGCGCCAAAGACACGCTCGAGATGGTTCTCGGCGACGTGTCGAACGTCCACGTCGTGTCGCTTGCTCGTGACGACAAGGAGCCCATCACCGACAAGGTGGACGCCATGATCGCCACGTTTAACGCGGACGACACCGTCTATGTGCTGACCGATATGCTCGGCAGCTCGGTCAACAACAACATGGTCGAGCTTTCCAAGAACGGCACGAAGTTCACGGTTGTCAGCGGTTTCAACATCCCGCTGGCGCTCACGCTCGCTATGAGCCCCGTCCCCGTCAAGGGCGCCGAGCTCGCGGCCCTCATCAACGAGGCCCGCACCGGTCTGACCAACCCCAACGCACCGGTCGAGGCCGCCGCGGCTCCCGCCAAGAAAGCCAAGGTGTCCCGTCACAGCTCCGGTCCCGCCAAGATCGTCCTCGCACGCCTTGACTACCGTCTGCTGCACGGCCAGGTCGTCTTTACCTGGACCACCAAGGTTCAGGCCGAGCGCATCATCGTCGTCGACAACGCTGCCGCCAACGATGACATCAAGAAGGGCGCTCTTAAGCTGGCCAAGCCCCAGGGCGTGCGCCTGAACGTCTTCACCGTCGAGCGTGCCCTCGCCAAGATGGACAAGCTCAACACCCTCGGCGAGCGCGTCATGTTCGTCTTTGGCAACACTGCCGAGATGCTGCAGTTCTGCCAGGGCTACAAGCTCGACGCTATCAACCTGGGCGCCACCGCCAACCACGACGGTGCCGATCAGGTTGGCGGCAAGGACAGCTCCGTCTTCCTCGACGCCAACCAGAAGGCCGACGTCAACCAGCTGCTCGACATGGGCATTAAGCTCTATGTTCAGCAGACCCCTACGTATCAGAGCGTCGACATCGACGCCAAGCTGTAATCAACCAGGCTTTTGCCTGACTGAAAGGAGAAGGGTATGAATACGTTCATCAGTGCGGTGCTCGTCGGCCTCGTCGGCGTGTTCTGCATGTGGGACTCCCGCCTGCTCGGTCGTCTTAACTTCGAGCAGCCCCTCGTTGGCGCTACGCTCGTCGGTCTGCTGCTGGGCGATGTGCCCACCGGCCTTGCCGTCGGTGCCGCCGTCGAGCTCGTGTCCATGGGCCTGGTGCAGGTCGGCGCCGCCGTTCCGCCCGATATGGTCCTGGGCGGCATCGTGGCCGCTGCCTTTGCGTGTCTGACCGATGCTTCCGCCGAGACCGCCATGACGATCGCCATCCCGGTCGCCGTCCTGGGTCAGCTCCTCGGCATCGTGTTCCGTTCCATCATCGCTGCCCTCACCCATGTGGCAGATAACGCGATCGATAACGGAAAGTTCAAGACCGCCTACCGTATGCACATCTGCGCCGGCTCCGGTCTGTACGCCGTCATGTACTTCCTGCCGATCTTCCTCGCCGTCTTTGTTGGCACCGACCTGGTCCAGGCCATCGTCAACATGGTTCCCGAGTGGCTGTCCACTGGTCTTAACGTTTCGACCAAGATCATGACCGCCTACGGCTTGGCCCTGCTGCTCACCATGATGATCAAGAAGGGCATGACTCCGTTCCTGTTCATCGGTTTCCTGCTCGCCGCTTACCTCAACCTGTCCGTCATCGCGGTCGCTCTGATCGGTGTGTGCCTGGCTGTCGTCTTCATGGGCTTCAAGTTCAACGGTTCCCATGCAGCCGCCGGTGTCGATTCCGACTACGATCCGCTCGAAGACGACGAAGACTAAGGAGGAACACACTATGGCAACCGCAACCAAGGACGTGTCCCTGAACAAGAAGGTCAGCCAGTTCTTCTGGCGCTCCTGGGCCATCCAGGCCTCTTGGAACTACGAGCGTCAGATGAACATGGGCTTCCTCTACGGCATGGTTCCCACGCTCGATCGCCTCTATCCGGATGAGTCCGACCCCAAGCAGCTCGCTGCTAAGAAAGAGGCTTACCACCGTCACATGGCGTTCTACAACTGCACCCCGCAGACGAGCGCTTTCATCCTGGGCCTCGCCGCCTCCATGGAGGAGGAGTACGCCAAGGATCCCGAGAACTTCGATCCCGATTCGATCAACGCGGTCAAGACCTCCCTCATGGGTCCGCTTTCCGGCATCGGTGACTCCTTCTTCCAGGGCACCATCCGCGTTATCGCCTTTGGCCTGGGCGTTCAGCTGGCTCAGCAGGGCTCCATCATGGGCCCGATCCTGGCCATGCTCATCTCCATCGTCCCCTCTGTGCTGATCACTTGGTTCGCAGCCAAGATGGGCTATCAGGGCGGCCACGAGTACCTGAGCAAGCTTCAGGGCGGCGACCTCATGGAGAAGCTCATGTATGTCTGTGGCATCGTGGGTCTTATGTCCGTGGGCGGCATGATCGCCACGCTGATCGGCGCCACTACCCCGCTGCAGTTCGCTGAGGGTACCGTCGTTATCCAGGACATCCTGGACGGCATGATGCCTCAGATGATCTCCCTCGGCCTCACCGGCCTTATGTACTGGCTCATCAAGAAGAACGTCAACACCGGTTGGCTTCTCGTGATCGCCATTGTGGGCGGCATCGCCCTCTCCGCGGCCGGCATCCTGGCCTAGTCGCGACTAAGCGCCTAACCGCTTTCCCCCGGGGGCCTGCCTGGCATCCCATACCCCAGGCAGGCTTCCATCCCCAAAATGTGACAAAGGGACAGTTCCTTTGTCGCATCCTCAACGGGCCGGCGACTCGGTCCAAACCACGGTAACCCTGCGAGCGCCCGGCAATGTGGCGCCGCAAAAATCGAAAGGAATGTGTCAGATGTACGAGATCGACCTTAACCTCCCTAAGCAGATCGTCGCTGACGTCCTGTCCAACCACGAGATCCACAGCGTCGCCTTCGTCGGCTGCGGCGCTTCCATGTCCGACCTGTACCCCGCCAAGTACTTCCTGGCCAACAACACGGACAAGCTGAACGTTCAGATCTTCACCGCTAACGAGTTCAACTACGACACGCCCTCCTGGGTCAACGAGCACACCTTCGTGATCACCTGCTCCCTCGGTGGCTCCACGCCCGAGACCGTCGAGGCCAACAAGACCGCCAAGAAGCACAACTGCCCGGTCGTCTCCCTCACCAACAAGGCTGGCTCCGCTCTGACCGTCGACGCCGACCACGTCATCGTTCACGGCTTCCACGCCAACTACGCTGCCAAGTGCGAGAAGCCCGGCTACGCCATCGCTCTTGCTCTCGAGATCCTTCAGCAGACCGAGGGTTATGACCACTACGAGGACATGATCACCGGCCTCACCAACATCTTCGATCTCTGCGAGAACGCCGCTCAGCACTGCAAGAAGCTCGCCAAGAAGTTCGCCGAGGACTTCAAGGACGACAAGATGATCTACTTCATGGCTTCCGGTGCCTCCGAGAAGATGGCTTATTCTCACGCCGCCTTCCTGTTCACCGAGATGCAGTGGATCGACGCCGCCGCCTACAACACCGGCGAGTACTTCCACGGCCCGTTCGAGGTTTCCACCGAGGGTAAGCCTTACGTCTTCTTCATGTCCGATGGCGCTACCCGTCCGATGGACGCCCGCGCCCTCACCTTCCTTGAGCGCATGGGCGCCAAGGTCGCTCTGATCGACTCCAAGGACTACGGCCTGGCTGACGCCGTGCCCGCGAGCGTCGTCACCTACTTCAACCCGCTGCTGCACCTCGCCGTTATGCGCGAGTACGGCAACCAGATCGCCGAGGCCCGTCAGCACCCGCTGACCATGCGTCGCTACATGTGGAAGCTTTCCTACTAATCACAAGTAAGTAGACCTTACGGGTTGATTGAGAGGGGATGGGGTTTGCGCCCCGTCCCCTTTTTGCTTTGGGGGCGTGTCTGTCGCGTCATAAAGCCCCAGATAAAACCTACCAAAATAAACCTGTCCCTTTTTGGCAGGTGGGAGGAGATGCATATGATCAAGGCAGTGCTGTTTGACATGGACGGAGTGCTGGTCGATACCGAGTGGTTCTACAACCGCCGCCGCGTGGCGTTTATGGAAGAGAAGGGGTTCCACTTTGACGAGATTCCCGATCTTTCGGGGTCTAACGAGCCGGCCATTTGGGAGGCGCTGGTGCCCGACGATGTTGGGCTGCGCGAGCGCCTACGCGTGGAGTACAAGCAGGTCTACAGCCCGGACCACCCCGTTCCGTATGCCGAGCTGCTCAACGAGCAGACGGAGCCGGTGATGCGTGAGCTGCATGAGCGTGGCGTGAAGTGTGCCATCGCGAGCTCGTCCTATCGCGAGTTGATCGACGAGCTGGTGGAGATTGCCGGTATCGCCGACGTGCTGGACTACACCATCAGCGGTCACGAGTGCAGTGCGTTTAAGCCCGACCCCGAGATCTACCTGCGTGCCATGGAGGCGCTGGGGGTGGAGCCTGCCGAGTGCCTGGTTATCGAGGATTCGCCTTTGGGCATCGAGGCCGGTAAGCGCTCCGGCGCCCGCGTCCTGGCGCTGCGTCCGCACGAGGGTGTCAACCTCGATCAATCGCGAGCCGATGCCGTTATCGATAATCTGACCGACATTTTGGCCGCTTTGTAGCGTCAATCCGCCGCGAGAAGCACTGATTCACGCGTCTTTTGCTGCGGATTGGCTTAATTTGTCATCTATTTGGATCCGTTTGGCTTCGATTCGGACTAAGTGAGTAGACTTTTTGGTGCAAGACGAGCACAAAGCGCATCTGCTCTAGTAAAACCGCAGGTCACAGGGGTGGCGGTTTTGGGTGTGCTCTGCAGGTCGCGTAAAGTCTACTCACTTGTAATTTGGGCCTTTGGTCGTGGGGTTGCTGGTCCCGCTTTGGTTGTCGAGAGAGGGTGAATTGAAGCGCCCCCGCACGCTCCATGCTACAATCGCGGACATACCCCACAACTACATCTGCCTTCGAAAGGAGCCTGCGTGGCGAACGCCATCGATCAGCTCACGGACCGCGTGCTCGTACTCGGCCGCCTCACCATCGTCCGCCGCGCTATTACTGCCGTGGCGGTCACGATTTCCGCCGTTCTCCAGACATTCCTGATCCAGGCGTTCATTCAGCCCGCCGACTTGCTTCCGAGCGGCCTCACCGGCGTTGCGGTCCTGCTCGATCGCGTTACCTCGCTGGGCGGCGTTCACATCGACATCTCGCTCGGTATGCTCGCGCTCAACATCCCCGTGGCGCTCCTATGCTGGAGCGGCATCAGCAAGCGCTTCGTCATCTTCTCGATGATGCAGGTCGTGCTCTCATCGCTGTTCCTCAACGTCTTTCACTTCGCTCCATTTTTGGGCGACAAGATCATGCTCATCATTTTTGGCGGCGTGGTCTCGGGTCTGGGCGCTGCCATCGCACTTAAATCCGGCGCATCCACCGGCGGCACCGACTTTATCGCGCTGTGGGTTTCCAACCACACGGGCAAGACCATCTGGGGCGTCATCTTTGGTTTCAACTGCTTTATCCTGGCGATCTTTGGCTTTATGTTTGGCTGGGACAAGGCGGCGTATTCCATCGTGTTCCAGTTTATTTCGACCAAGACCATCGACAGTTTCTATCGTCGCTACGATCGCGTGACGCTGCAGATTACGACGCGCAAGGCAGACGAGGTCATGACTGCCTACGTAAACCATTTTCAGCACGGCATTAGCTGCGCCGAGGTCGTCGGCGGATACAGCCGCGAAAAGATGTACCTACTGAACACCGTTGTTTCGACCTACGAGAGCCAGGACATTATCAAGTTGGTGTGCGACGTTGATCCCGGCGCCGTGATCAACGTGTTCCACACGCTCAACTTTGTGGGCGGCTGGTGGGGCGGTCATGTCGACGAGCCCATGCCCACGGCCGTTCCCGATCCCGGCAAGCCCGCACGCATGGCCAGCAGGCAGGCGCGCCTCAGCGAACAGGACAGCCTGCAGCAGGACGACGGCAAGTAGGGTATTGGCATTTTGCCGGTCCTGCGCAACCCATCCGAGCGAGCCCCCCCCCGAAAGCCCCGTTGCTTTCGAGGGCTCTCGTTTGCCCAGATAAAACCTACCAAAATGAAGCTGTCGCTTTTTGGTAGGGAGGGTGTATCGTTTTATCAATATGAGGTAACATGAAACTAGACGTTATATACGTATTAGAAATTTAGCTATTTTGATAAGAGTGATCAGATATGCCTGCGCCCAAAAATGCACCGCTTTACCAGCAGATTTATGACGAAATCAAGGATGCGATCGAGAAAGGTGTTTATGCACCCAAGGAGCGTATTCCGTCCGAGCTTGAACTAGCCGAGCAGTACGAGGTGAGCCGTATTACGGTGCGCCGCGCTGTCGAGGAGCTGTGCTCCGATGGTTACCTGGTTAAGCAGCAGGGCCGCGGCACCTTTGTCTCCACGCCGCACATCAACCGCCAGTTTCACGCCTCGACGCTGCAGACGTTTACCGCGCTGTGTGCCGGCAACGGCATGAAGGCCGGTGCGCACGTGATCGATCGCCAGATCGTTCCGGCGCGCCAAAACGAGATGGAGTTCTTTGGCCTGCAGAAGGATGCGCTGCTGCTGCATATCAAGCGCGTGCGTACGGCCGACGGCGAGCCCATCTTTGAGGAGAACATCTTTGTGCCGTTTGACGCCTACCGTGAGCTGTTGACGGCCGATCTTGAGGACAAGTCGATTTTTGCCGAGGTCGAGCGTGTTGGCGGAACGCCGATTGTCTCGGTTGGCTACCGTACGGTCGAGGCCGTTCGAGCTAACGCCGAGCAGGCGGCCGAGCTGGGCATTGCTCCGCACGATCCGCTGCTCAACCTGCGTGCCGGCTTTACCGGTCCTGATGACGAGCCGGTTTTGATGGGTAAGCAGTACTACGTGGGATCGCGCTACGTTATGGTCATGTAAGTTACGCGGTTTTACCAAACCGCGTAACGGCTCGACGCTGCAAACGCCCCTAAGCGGCAATCTGACGTTCAATCGTCGGTCGCGTACCGAAGTACGCTTCCCTCCTCTTTCACGTCACCTTGCTCGCTTAGGGGCGTTTTCGCTGACTTATGCTCAACCAGCGACGTTTGCGCGCTTGTCAAGAGATTAGCCGTTGGGAAAGTGTCCAAAAATCCCACGCTCGTTCCTTTTGGATTGCGTTGCCCGTGGCCGACAGCCGTGCGGCACCGGTCCGCGTGGCGGCGTATAATCGGCGGCAGATGACTTGGACGTTAGGAAACCATGACCGATAGCATGCAGCAGATGGCGCTCGACACGCTCGGCGCCTATTTTGGCTACACCTCGTTTCGCCCGGGACAGGACCGCATGGTCGATGCGATCCTTGCCGGTCGCGATGCGCTGGGTGTTATGCCCACGGGTGCCGGCAAGTCCATTTGCTACCAGGTGCCCGCGCTCATGCTGCCCGGCATCACCTTTGTGGTGAGTCCGCTGCTGTCGCTTATGGAGGACCAGACCCGTGCGTTGCTCGCGGCGGGTGCGCGACCCAGCTATCTCAACTCCAGCCTTACTCCGGCCCAGCAAAACACCGTGCTCAAGCGGGCGCGCGAGGGCCGCTACCAGCTTATGTACGTGGCGCCCGAGCGCTTGCTCGAGCCGCGTTTTTTGGCCTTTGCGCAGGAGGCTGCGGGTTCCGCCGGCATTGGCGTGCCGCTCGTGGCCATTGACGAGGCCCACTGCGTAAGCCAATGGGGTCAGGATTTCCGCCCCGCCTATCTGCAGATTCGTGAGTTCATCGATTCCCTGCCGCAGCGCCCCATCGTGGCGGCGTTTACCGCCACGGCGACCGAACGCGTGCGTGCGGATATTCAGCAGATGCTCGGCCTGCAAAACCCTGCGACGGTGGTGACGGGCTTCGATCGCAAGAATCTCTACTTTGGTTGCGAGGAGATGGGCGACAAGGCCAAGACTGCCTGGGTGCGCGACTATGTGATCGCGCATTCGAGCGAGAGCGGTATCGTGTATTGCTCGACCCGCAAGACGGTCGATGCGCTGGCGGGCGAGCTTGCCGAGGCGCTGGGCCCCAGCGGCATTCGCGTTGGCCGCTACCATGCCGGCATGGGCAACGACGCCCGTCGCCAAAGCCAGCGCGCCTTTATCGACGACGATATCCAGGTGATGGTTGCCACCAACGCCTTTGGCATGGGCATCGACAAGCCCAACGTGCGCTACGTGATCCACAACAACGTGCCCGAGAGCATCGAAGCCTACTACCAGGAGGCGGTCCGCGCCGGCCGCGATGGCGACCCGGCCAGCTGCTACTTGCTGTGGAACGGCAACGATTTTCGCATGCGCCGCTTTCTGATCGACCGCGGCGATGCTGCCGATGAGGCGCTCGACGACGAGCAGCGCGCGTGGGCGCTCCAGAATCGATATCGTCTGCTCAGCCAGATGGAGGGCTACTGCAATACCACCGGCTGCCTGCGCGAATACATGCTGCGCTACTTTGGCGACGAGGCCGCGGCCGAGCATGCCGCGGCCAGTACGGGCGGCACCGCCACGGACGACGTCGAGAGCTGCGGCAACTGCAGCAACTGCCTCACGCAGTTCGAGGTCGAGGACGTCACCGATATGGCCCGCGCCGCCGTGCGCTACGTGGCCACGCGTCCCATGCGCTTTGGCAAGTCGCTCATCGCCGATGTGCTCCACGGCGGCAACACCGAGCGCATTCGCCAGATGCATCTGGACGAGGACCGCGGCTACGGTGAGCTGTCGAGCGAATCGGTCGGGCGCATCAAGGACATCATCGGCCAGCTGTGCGGCCGCGGTTATCTGGCCACCTCGCAGGGGCAGTACCCGGTCGTGGGGCTGGGTCCGCGTGCCGTCGAGGTCGAGGATGAGGCGTTCGCCTTTACCGTTAAGCGTCGTGCGTCCAAGCGCAAGGCCTCGGCCCGCGCCCGCCGCGCCGTCGATCTGCTGCGCGAGGAGGCCGAGCTGGATCAGCGCCCGCGTGTTGGCGACGATGCCGAGCTGTTCGAGCGCCTGCGTGCCCTGCGCAAGGATATTTCGACCGAGCTGGAGATGGCGCCGTACATGGTCTTTTCCGACAAGGCCCTGCGCGGCCTGTGCCGCCTACGCCCACAGACGCGCGACGAGCTTATCCAGGTCAACGGCATCGGCGAGAAAAAGGCCGACGCCTTTGGCGAGCAGTTTATGGCGGCGATTGAAGAGTTTGAGTCCGAGCATGCACGGAATGGAGCATAACGATGGCATCCGATGATAAAACCGAGCGCACTGAGGTGTCCGCTGTGCCGCTGTACCAGCAGGTTATGGACGACCTAAAGGGCGAGATCGCGCGTGGCGTGTACGCATCCGGCTCGCGCATTCCTTCCGAGATGGAGCTCGCGAAGTACTACGGCGTGGGACGCATCACCGTGCGCCGCGCCATCGAGGAGCTGTCGCGCGCGGGGTATCTCAACCGCCAGCAGGGGAGGGGCACGTTCGTGTGCGCGCCCAAGCTCAAGCGCAAGATTGTCCAGAAGGGTGACGTTCAGAGCTTTTCCGAGGGTTGCGCTGCCAACGACATGGTGCCGGGTGCGCGCCTGGTATCGCGCACGGTGGTTGCGGCGACGCGCGAGGATGCGGCGTTCTTTGGCGTAGAGCCCGGCTGCGAGCTTATCGTGGTCGAGCGCGTGCGCACGGCCGACGGCATCCCCGTCATGCTCGAGAACAACGCCTTTGTGCTTGCCGACCATCCCTACCTGCAGACGCTGGCCGACGAGGACCTCACCGATAACTCAATCTTTGCGCTCGTTGCCGAGCATTCGGGTCGCGCGCCGCTCAAGTCCGACCCCTGCACCGTGGAGATTGCGCTTGCCGATACTCAGACGGCCCCGCTGCTGGAGGTGCCGGTCGGCGAGCCGCTCTTCTATATGGAGGCCTACTTTACCGACGCCGGCGGGCGCCCTCTACTGCTCGGCCGCCAAAAGATCGTGGGCTCGCGCTATGTGTTCGACATCTAACGTCTATAGATAGAACAATATAGAACAAATTTGCCGAGATGACTTCACGGGCTTTGTTACACGTGTTATAAATAGGACAACATAGGACGATAGCAGGTACGAGCCGCCGTCGCTCAAAGCCGCCCCACAAGGAGGAACATCAGGATGAACGCACATGATCTGGTTCAGGAAATCATCGAGCGCAAGGGTAAGATTGAGAATGTCTTTTGGATTGCTTGTGGCGGTTCGATGATTGACCTGATGCCGGCCAACGAGCTGCTCAAGCGCGAGGCCACCACGTTTACCTCGACGGTCTACACGGCACGCGAGTTTTGCCTGATGGCCCCCAAGAGCCTTGGCGAGAAGTCGCTCGTTATTGCCTGCAGCCACAGTGGCAACACGCAGGAGGTCGTCGACGGTTGCGAGATGGCGCTGGCCGCTGGCGCCGAGGTCGTTGCTCTCACCGACTGCGAGGGCTCCAAGATCGATAACGGCAAGTGGACCACCTGGGTCTACCCCTGGGGCGAGGGCGTGCCGCAGGCCGAGGTGCCTCAGGGTATCGGCGCTCTGATCGCCGCCGAGCTGCTCGACCAGCAGGAAGGCTACGAGGCACTCGCTGACATGTACGAGGGTCTCAAGCAGATGGATGCGCTGCTGCCCGCCGCCCGCGAGAAGGTCAACGCCGAGCTGGGCGCCCGTTTTGCCGAGCTCTGCCAGCAGCACAAGTTCTTCTACATCCTGGGCTCCGGCCCCAACTTTAGCCAGACCTACGCCATGGCGATTTGCTCGCTTATGGAGATGCAGTGGCAGCATTGCTGCTACATCCACTCCGGCGAGTATTTCCACGGTCCTTTCGAGGCTACCGAGCCCGGCGTGTTCTACTTTGTGCAGCTCGGATCGGGCGAGTGCCGCCCCATGGAGAAGCGAGCGCTGGCGTTCCTCAACACGCACACCGATACGGTTATGGTGCTCGATGCACTCGAGTACGGCGTGGGCGAGGTGCCCGCCAGCGTG
>URGG01000018.1 GCA_900547345.1 uncultured Collinsella sp.
GGCCTTTCTGCCCCGCCCGCCTGACAACAAGTGTGTGGTTTATCCACTGCCGGGCGAGACCATCGCGCGCATCTGCAAGCACATGGCGGACCTTCCGGCAACGCCCGTCTGTCCCCGAGACGGCGTGTTCTACGTGCCCGAGAGCAACGCGTGCGTCGAGCATCTGTCGCGCGTCGACGGCGTGCCCTACCAGGTGGTCGATTTTGCTGAGTTTTTGCGCGAGCCGCAGCCCAAGGTGATGTTTACCATGGCGCCCGAGGTAATGCCGCGGGTGATTGAGCGGGCGTCGACGTTTGCCGATAACACTGTTAAGGCGGCGGCTCTGCAAACCACGCAGCGGCTCTACGAGTTCATGGATCCGCGCGTGTCCAAGACGCGCGGCCTTGTGCGCGTGGCGGAGCTCAACGACATGGAGCTCGAGAACATTTGCGTGTTTGGCGATGCCGATAACGACACCTGCATGGTGGCCGACGCCGGCGTGGGCGTGGCCATGGCAAATGGCAGCGACGCCACCCGTGCCGCCGCCGACTTTGTAACCGCGAGTAACGACAAAGACGGCATCGCGGTCTTTGTCGAGGAGCATCTGCTGTAGCGCCGGGGGAGAACCATCACAAAGGGGACAGGCGCCTTTGTGGTGGCCTCAGGCGATTTGGGCGAGTTGATGCCTGCAATCTGCGCGCAAATACCAATATGGTTGTCTGAACATTACGCTTCTGACTACCGATGAGTTAAAGATATTCTCATCAGTTTGGTAGGGTATTTCTCCCGGTAAATGACCTACAGCTCATGGTCAATTTTCGACTGTTTACAGGATGTTTACTCTTGAGCAAAATGTTGTGCAAATAAATCTAATGCCATTAAAAAATGATGGGCAACTAAATTACCAGTAGAAACAAAAAATAGATAGCGAATAAACGAAGGTAAATCTGAGCAATTGTCAAGAGAATTGACAATTCGCTACAAAACTATCGGTTTATTTGCCCAGATGTTCAAACAATCGTTATAATAGTCATTACTAAGCGTGCGCAATTTCAGATTGCGCAGATACGTTTGATAGTGAAAGAGCAAGATCGCGGTCTCTTGGGGAGGAGACATCGATGAAAGCAAATTCAGACAAATCTAAGCAGAGTAATAAAGCGACGCGCCGTGTGCTGGCAGGCGTTTTGTGCGGAGCCTCCGTGTTGAGCCTGGTACTGTCGCTCGTCATGCCTCCAATCTCGCAGGCCATTGCCAACGATGCCCAGACGGTTTCTGCCGAGGAAACCGTAACGGCGGGTGGTTCCTCAACTGAGTCTACTGATGTAGGAAACACCAACAACGGGGATACCGAAAAGCTGAATAGTGACGAGGCTGAGAATGACGCGAGCGAGGACACCGTCGCAGCAGACTCGACTGCTGATGGCTCGGAAGTCAAGGGTGCCGAGCAGCCTGCCGAAGACGACACTAATGATGAAGACGCAATCGCGCCTGCTACAGAGAATGAATCAGATTATGAAATTCGCAACGCGGCAGAGCTGAGCTCAAAGCTCCTTAACAAGGAACTGCGTGATGGAGACGGCGTTGCTACTTTTAAGCTTACGGCCGATATCGACTATAACGATGAGATTAGGCTCGAACAGTCCAGCGACAATCTCATCAATATCACCTTGAACTTAAATGGTCACAAGATAAAGCAGGATAGTGCTGGCAAGCCTCTGTTTGATATTGCTAAGGGCGCGACGCTTACGGTCGTGGACGACGTGGACTCTGGGTACATTCAGGAGAATGTTGTCGACGGCCAGCAGCTGCAAGATAAGGACGAGCATCTGACGCCTGACAATTATGGCAAGACGGCAAAGATGTCTTATGACGATAATGGCATTCCGACTGACCTTACCTATTACGTAACCGAATCGACTGCAAGTGGTGCAGGTACCACCGAGAAGATCTATGAGCACACGGCGACTATTCAGGGCGCAATTGTTGGAGTCACCAAGAACTCCACGATGAGGCTCATTAACGTTTACCAACATGGCACGTTTAACCTCGTAAGTGGCGCTATTACGCAGAAAAAGGGCTGCAAAGTCGGCAGCCTCATCTATGCCGAGAACGGCTCTACCGTCAATATGAGCGGTGGCTACGTTTGCGGTGCAACCTCTACGAGCCGTGGCGCAGGCATCGAACTTGGCGTCCAGGAGAACAAAGGTGCCACACTCAAGCTCACCGGGGGCGTGATCGCGGGCAACTGCGCTCCTAGTGGCGGCGGTGTATATGCCAATGGGGCTGCAGTCACGGTGACCGGTGGCATAATCTCCGGTAATAGCACACTCGACGTGGGACTCGGTGGCGGCATTATGGCCGAGGGCGGCATCGTGACCGTTTCTGGTGGCTATATCACGAATAATAGAATGGTTAAATTCTGCAATACAGAGGGCTCGGGTTGCCACGGTGGAGCTGGGCTTGCTGCCCATACATGCGCCCATGTCACCATTTCCGATGGCCAGATTACTGGCAATTATTCTGATGAAGCCGGTGGCGGCGTTTACGTTACCGATCAAGGGCGAGACGATTCTCGCAAGGATACGGCATGGCTCAAGATTACGGGAGGAATTATTGCCTCTAACGTGAGCTTCCGATCTGAGGGTGCTGGCATTCGAGTGGGCCAGAAGGTTGACGCGATGATTGGCGACACTCTAGACAACAACGGCACTCCAGGCAGCAAAGTCTACATCACTAATAACCGCTGCATGTCTCGCTTTGACTGGGGCGGAGGCGGTGTCTTCGTCCAGGGCGATTCGAATACCGCAGATAATGCGGGCAGGTTATTTGTCTATTACTCCTATATAAGCAGCAATACCGCTGGCGGCTATGGCGGTGGCGTTGCAGTCTGCCCGACGGGCAAGACGTTGGTAACGAACACTAAGGGCACGGCAATCTTTGGTAATTCGTCTGCTGGCAAAGACCAAAATTTCAAAGAATACAATCGGGCAGATGGCAGTGGTAATGATGGTACGCCCCATCTTTCAGGTGGTGGTATTGCTGATACTAATAAGACTGAAGATAGAGAGGCATACGGTTCGCCCACGTTCCGCGAGTCCGGTCATGCCGATTTCTTCCTCGCAGCGCGGGATCACGCAACGCCGGTCGCAGTGGTAACCGGTAAGATGCTCGGCGGTGGAGACGCCCAGTACTCGGGAAGCATCGAACTTAAAGAAGCTATCACCATCCCCGCCAACGGTGCTGTTGGGGTAAAAAATAGCATCGGCCTGACCTCGGGTGTCGAGGCCACGGATAAAGCGGCGACTGATGCACAGGATAATGCGACAACTTTCATCACGGGCAACTATTCCTGGGACCATGGTGGCGGCATCATGTCGAATGGTGATCTGTACTTGGGTCAGCCAACGGACGCGTATGTCTACCCAAGCCTTAAGGCGACCAAGGAGCTAATCGATTCGCAGACTGGTAAGAAAAAACCACTCACTAAGAATGAGTTCACCTTTAAGGTCTACCGCAAGGATTCGAAAGATCCTTTCGCGAATGGGACATTCGATCGCGGCGTTTGCACTGAGGTAGGAAATGCAGGTAATGATGCAAACGGCAACATCACGTTTAACCTTGGTGACCAGTCTGCTCCGAGCAGTTCGGCTGGCGAGATTACATACTACCTGGTTGAAGATGCTGGTAATGATCCCTACATCAAGTACGACCCTGCTGTGTATGAGATTGTGGGGACGCTCAAGGATAACGTGACTGAACTTATGTCTGTTCCGACGCCGAATGACAAGTACGAGCTTAAACCTCTCAGCGTTCATAACTACACGCTTATAAACACGAGTGTGACTAAATACTCCGGAGGTTCAACTAAATCGCTGGGCACTCTGCATGATGACGGCCAAGGCTATTATTCGATTGTCAACTCCGATGGATCAAAGACCTTCACCAACACGTACACTTCGTACACCTCCAGCGGCTCTTGGAAACCTCAGGTGACCAAGGAGGTCGACGGCGGCGAGATGAAGAAGTTCAAGTTCGAACTTGCGAACGACGAGAACTTCACCAATCCGGAAACGGTAACAGTCGATCCGTCGAAAGCTACAACCGACGAAAACGGCAACGAGACTGTGCCGGTCAAATTCGAGACGAAGGACTATGAGCTCAAGGACCTTGAAAATGGATCCAAGACCTTCACGTACTATGTGCGCGAGGAGAACGAAAGCTCGACCTATCCGCATTACAAGTTTGATCAGTCGGTCTATAGGTTCAATGTTGTGGCAACGGATAACACCAAAGGAGGAATCGACTGTGCGGTGACCTACAGGAAGGGATACGTTAACTCCGAAGGCAAGTGGATAAACGACGATACCACTGACCACGACCTCACCGACACCCCCACTTTCACCAACACCTACTCCACCTCTTTGCCCCTTTCTGGTATGTCGGGCGTCACTCTGACGTACCTTGCCGGCGCGGCGGTGCTTTGCGCTGCTGCGGCCTGGATGCACATTCGTCGCAAGGCGAATGTGAAGGGAGGCGAGCGTCGTGAATAAGAAAGTTTGCTCCTTCCCGATCTTGTTTGCGCTGCTTGCCCTCCTGATCGGCACCTGCGCGGTTGTGTTCCCCGCATCCGCGCAGGCCGCGCCGACCTCGACCGGTTCCATCACGGTGAGTGGCACCGTGGCGAGCAGCTACGACGCCTACCAGATCTTTAGCGCCAACGTCGTCGACGGCGACAGTGACGCCAAGATCGCCACCGACCTCGCCTGGGCAAACGACGCCGCGCGCGACGCCATCCTGCCCGTGCTGCACAGCGCCGGCATGCCCAATTCCCAGACCACCGCGCAGGAAGCTGCCGAGTGGCTCAACGCCGATTCCCACCTTACGAGCGCACTGAGCGCACAGCTCGCTCGTTCCCTCCAGAGCCCTGGTGCCGTGTCCGTGGCTCTTAACGCGGGCACGACGGCCGAGCTGTCCTGCGGCTACTGGCTCATCGTCGCCGACGACGACGCCATTTCCCAGAACGAGGCCGGCACCGCGCCGATCATGGCCCTGGTGGGCGGCAGCGCCGTTACCGTCAAGCCCAAGGCGGCGACCCCCAAGGTCCAAAAGCATGTGCTGGAGGACGGCACCGCCGCCTGGCAGAAGGCCGCCGACGCCACGGTCGCCGACGACCTGTATTGGCGCCTCTCTGCCACAGTCCCGGCGGGGCTCACGGCCTACGACACCTATACGGTGCGGTTCGTCGACACCATGGGCGCGGGACTCGACCCCTCCAAGGTGGCCGCGAGCATGCGTGTGTACGTGGCGGCGGGCACGGACGGCGGTTTTGACGCGGTCCAGACCGGCAAGGACGGCCGCGCCGGCACCGAGCCCGCGAAGGGCTGGACCGATATCACGGCCCAGTGCGCCACCAAGGTAGCGGCCGACGGCAAGACCTTCACCGTGCGCACCGGCGACCTTATCGCCGCGCTCGGCGGGACCGAAGCCTTCACCGCGGGCGCCCGCGTGGTCGCCGTGTACAACGCGCCGCTCAACAGCGCGTGCAACCACGGCATCGCGAAGGGCAACCCCAACGAGGTGTACCTGCGCTACCCGCGCTCTCCCCTCGCCGACCAGTCCGGCGACGCCGGCTTCACCCGCACGCCGAGCGATGACGCGTGCGCCTACACCTGGGGACTCAGTCTGATCAAGCGCTCAAGCCCAGACGATAAGCCGCTCGCGGGTGCCAAACTGCGCATCATCGACGACCGCGGTCGCATCCTAACGACTGACGGCTCGTGGTCGACGGATGCCGACGCGTGCATCACCACGGACGCGGATGGCCATGTGGAATTGAGCGGTGTGGACGCGGGTGTCTATACCGTCGAGGAAATCGCGGCACCCAAGGGCTACACCGCCTTTGAGGGCAAGCGTACGGTGACGGTTACGGCTGAGGGTCTGGACGTTAAACAAGTGGCGACCGCGAAGCCCAAGGTGACCGTATCGGTCGAAAACCCTCTGCGGGTTGATACCGCCGATGCCAGGACGGGTTCGATTGAGCTGTCGGTGCTCAACACCCCAAGCAAAGAAGCAGGTCGAGGCTTTATGCCCTCGACGGGAGATAGAACGTTGGTACTGGTGGCGGTTTTGGCTGCCATCGGAGTGGCGGCTATTGTTGTCGCGCTCGTCATCAAGCGGGGAGGAGGTCGCCGTGAAAAATAATTGCCCTTCTTGCTCAATGGCGTACTGCCTCCGTAGCGAGTGACGCACAGGCCTACCGACCTGATGATCATTGGTTTTGAAAAAGTTACTAGAGAACCCTCCAAGAAAAGCGGGGCACCCGGTCGACATGACCGAGTGCCCCGCTTCGTTTGTTGGTGCAAAGTAACCTGGCACCTTTGTGGTGGTTGGTGGCTAAGCGGTGGGGAGTCCTGGCGTGTTAGCCGGCTGCTGCGGCTTGACGCGGGGGTTGCGCCAGATGATTTGGGTGATGTAACCGAGCATAAAGACAAAGGCCACGCCGCTGATGAAGTCACCTACGAGGGGAAGCCCCGTGAGGGCGCCTGCGATTACGCCGCCCACGGCTGCCATGGCGTAGCGGTTTTGGTTGTGTCCAACCATGCGGGCGATCGCGCACCCCGCAAAGGCACTCGACATCAACGCGATGCCGATAACGCCGCACAAGAGGGTTCCGGCAAGCGACAGACCAGCGATAGAGATAATCAGCAGTAGGACGGCGGGGACGATAGCAATCGTGCCCAGAAGACCGCTCACCCACAGGGGCATGGAGCGCTGGTGGAGCATGCCGGCGGCGCTGGCGGTCGCGCGCGGAAAGATGAGCTCGAGCAGCAGAGCGACAAAGCAGGTCGAGAGTGCCGCGGCGACGATACCGCCGATGACATCGTTAACGGTGGAAGTATCCTCGTTCTCGGTGCGGTCGATCTTGAGCGCACCGACCTCGGCTCCCGCGGCGCGCTCGGGGTCCTCGGAGACGTGCGCGTTCACGGTGCCGGTGATGTGGGCGTTCTTGCCCAGGATGAGCTTGTCGGCCCAAACCTCGACATCGCCCTTGACGGTGCCATCGATGGTCACCGTGTCGCCCGCAAGCGCTGCCGACTTGGTGGAGCCTCGCAGGGCAACCGTCTCGCCTATCGCGTAGAAACAGTTGGCGGTGCTGTCGGAATTGAGCACGACATGCTGGCCAGCGACGGTCACGCTGCCATCAACCGTGGTCTTGGCAATGTCGATGGTGCGTGCCGCCAGACGGACGGCGCCGCCCACTGTGCAGTCACGGATCGAGAGGGTATCGCCCGCGGCGATGATATCGCGGCCGATGGACACATCATCCAAGTTGAGGGCCTGACCTGCCCAGTACAGGTCACCTTCGACGCCGGACGGATTGGCGTCATTGTCGGTCGCAAGTACGTTTCCTGCGGTGTCCGTGCCGGCGAACGACGCCGTGGGAAGCACGGTGATCGCCAGCGCGATGAGCGCGAATAGGATGGTGATGCGGCCCCATGCTTTACGGCGCTGGGTCAACGGGAGTTGATTGCAGGGCATAGTGAATCCTTCGTTAGATACTCGGCATATACCTAACAGGGTACCCAACGCGTGGGCGCTCTAAAAGAACCTCTCGGTTGCATTTCGAAGGATGAGCCCGCGCTACCTACTTTTTGCGATGCAAAAAGCGTGCGATGTCATCCTCGGTGGGGCTTTTGATATCAAAGCGCAGCGACAGCCAGCGTAGTCCCATGGTCACCACGACGCAAACGACCAGTGCGACGACATTGCTGACCAAGCCGCTCATGACAAGGCAAACATAGCTTGCCGATCCGGCGATGGCCGCGATGGCATAGAAGTTGGTGCGCTGGAAGATACCCGGCACCACACCCATAAAACCATCTCGCAGCATGCCGCCGCCCACCGCGGTAAAAAAGCCCATCATGATGCACACCGCCGGCGCAAAGCCGTAGACCAGCGCCTTGTCTGCGCCGGTTGCCGCATAAATACCCACCGAGATGATATCGAGCAGGGGAATGAGCTTTTCGGGCTTGTCGACGATTGCCGGGAAGATGTAGATGATGGCCGCGGTGGCGATGGAGAGCGGGAGCGCCATCGGTTGGTTGAGGATGTAGACGTTGCCCACCTGCAGCGTCATATCGCGCAAAAGACCGCCGCCCAGTCCACAGACCACGGCGAGCGCGACGGCGCCCACCAGGTCGAGTTTGTGCTCGCGTGCGACCAACACGCCCGAGATCGATGCCGCGACGACGGCGAACATCTCGAGCCAAAACGGGATGGCAACCATGGCATCCGAGGCGTGTGCGGTAACGATCATAGCGGCGGCAACGGGCAAGATGGGGTCCTTTGAGTTACGGGTTTAGACAATGCCCGTACATAGTACATGTTCGGCGCCGATTGCGACCCTATTGCTCGGCAAACGGTCGGGACTGGGTACGGTCATAGGTTCCATGTTTGGGGATCCGGGTTGATGCTGAACGCGATGGGGGCGTGGTCGAATAGGAGGGATGTCCAAATTTTGAGCTTTGCTCAAAATTTATCCGGTCGGCTTACGCCGACCGCGCTGCGCTAAAAACGCGCCACTGGCGCGTTTTCTTTACGCTTTGCGCCCTGGCGGGTTCGAATCCCTCCTCCTCCGCCGTATTTGCTTGTAAGGGACTTAAAAGAAAAAAGCCCCCGATCTGGGAGCTTTCTCAACCAAAATGGCGGAGGAGGAGGGATTCGAACCCTCGTGACCTTATACAGGCCAAACGGTTTTCGAGACCGCCGCATTCAACCACTCTGCCACCCCTCCGCGTGGGGTAAAAACAAAGCAGGCTCGAAGGCCTGCTTTGGAATTAACTGGCGGAGAGTCAGGGATTTGAACCCTGGAGACGCTTTTGACGCCTACACGATTTCCAATCGTGCTCCTTCGGCCACTCGGACAACTCTCCGTTAAATGCGAAAGTCAGTATACACGAGGAATCGCAAAGTGCAAACAGAAAAGTTGGCATTTTTTAAAACGCTTGGCCGCGCTTGGCGTTGCAGTGGGGTTCGAGGTGCCAAAAAACGGCTTCCGACCAGTGTGGTTGATCAACTCAATTGTTCAAAAGGGGTATTCATAAGCGACTTGGCAATGAATATAAAAATCTTTGGGTGGTGCTGTGGACCACCGGTATGCATTTTGCGACCACAACCATGCGCCCGTTGACCTGCGACTTGGCTCAGCTTGTCCCCACGGCACCGTATCTTGTCCACAGATTCGTCAAGCTTTTGGTCAGCATTTGGTTGGAATGCGCATGAAACGTCGTGCGAGCATGGACATATGTGGAGGTCATGAGGTTGTAGCTGCATATTCTTGCAGCCCGGGAGGTTGAAAGATATTATTACCAAGTCTTTTCCTGCTTCAGGCGCACCTTCACGACCTGAAGCCACATTTGCCCAGAGGAGGTGACAATATGAAGGCTTATGAACTGCTGTTCTTTGTTGACCCGTCGCTCGACCCCGAGACTCGTCTCGCTGTTATGAAGCGTATCGATACCACGATCGCTGAGGGCGCTGGCAAGGTCGACTCCGTTGACGAGTGGGGCAAGCGCAAGCTCGCCTACGAGATCAACGACCTCACCGATGGTGACTACACCCTCATCAACTTCCACGCAGATCCTACCCAGATCGCCGAGCTTGATCGCGTCCTGCGCATCACCGACGCTGTGGTCCGCCACATGATCGTCCGTCGCGACGACCAGGAGTAAGACTGTCGTTTTGGACTGGGCTTGTGCCCCAAGAGGAAGTAGTGAGTTATGAGCATCAATCGAGTGAACATCACCGGTAACCTCACCCGCGATCCCGAACTGCGCGCCACCGCCGGCGGAACCCAGGTTCTGTCCTTTGGCGTCGCCGTGAACGATCGTCGCCGCAACGCGCAGACTGGCGAGTGGGAGGACTATCCCAACTTTGTCGACTGCACTATGTTTGGCACCCGCGCCGAGGCCGTGAGCCGTTTCCTGGCAAAGGGAAACAAGGTCGCGATCGAGGGCAAGCTGCGCTACAGCTCTTGGGAGCGCGACGGTCAGCGCAGGAGCAAGCTTGAGGTCATCGTCGATGAGATCGAGTTTATGAGCTCCCGTGGTGGCCAGGGTGGCTACGATCAGGGCGGTTACGCCCCCGCAGCTCCCGCGCCCGCAGCACGTCCTGCCGCACCGGTGGCTACGCCGCCCGCGGTCGACGTCTACGATGAGGACATCCCGTTCTAAGGGTTGTTCACCTATTTTTGAGTGAGAGGCGGCTTCGGCTCGCCGAAGTTGCCAAATGAAAGGTATTTTGACATGGCTAATGATTATTCTGCACGTCAGCCGCGTCGTAAGTACTGCCAGTTCTGCAAGGAGAACACTGAGTTCATCGACTATAAGGACACTCAGCTTCTCCGTAAGTACATGACCGATCGTGGCAAGATCAAGCCCCGTCGCGTCACTGGCGCTTGCACGCAGCATCAGCATGACATCGCCAACGCCATCAAGCGCGCCCGCGAGATGGCTCTCCTGCCGTACACCGTCCCCGTGGTTTCCTCTCGTGGCAACCGCGACCGCGGCTAAGAAGGGAGACGCATCATGAAGGTTATTCTTCTCGATGAGATCAAGGGCAAGGGCGGCGAGGGTGACGTCGTAGAGGTCGCTCAGGGTTACGCTGAGAACTTCCTGTTCCCCAAGAAGCTCGCTGTTGCCGCCACCAAGGGCAACCTCAAGCAGCTCGACGAGCGTCGCAACAACATCGCCAAGCGCGAGGCCGTCCGTCTGGCTACCGCCAACGAGACCAAGGCTGCCTTCGAGGGCAAGCAGGTCACCGTTGACGTCAAGGTTGGCGACGAGGGCATCCTCTTTGGCTCCGTTACTGCCGCTATGATCGCTGACGCCATCAAGGATCAGCTCGGTATGGACATCGACCGCAAGCGCGTCGAGCTCGGTAAGCCCATCAAGGTTGCCGGTGCCCACACCGTCGCTATCTCGCTGTACCGCGAGATCAAGGCCGAGGTTGTCGTTCTCGTCGGCGTTACCGCCGAGGAGCTCGCTGCCGAGGCTGAGGTTGAGGAGACCGCTGAGGTCGCCGAGACCGAGACCGCCGAGGTCGAGACCGAGGCTGCTGCCGAGTAGCATTTGCTGCAACGCAACAATCTTGTTCTAAGAAGGGCGCTCTGGGAGACCAGGGCGCCCTTTTATTTTTTGCGCTGGGTGAGTGTCGTGGCAGTCATTGAGATGCGGTCCCGCGTATGGGACCGTTCATCCGCTTGGTTCGGTGATGATTGCCAAGGCGCGGCTTGATTTATAGCCGTGGCTGATACTATGGATGCTCGCAAGCGATATGAATGAGGACGCTCATGGCATATGACGATAGGGAGACGGGGTTGACGGTCGAGGACCGTGGTTCCAAATTGGGTCTCCCCCAAAACCAAGATGCAGAGGCCAACGTACTGGCCGCTATGCTGCTATCGCCCGAGGTGGTCGAAGAGGCCCAGGTCGAGCTGCAGCCCGATGACTTCTACCGGCCCATTCATAAGACCATCTATACCGCGATGGTCGATATGTACAACAGTCGCATCCCCATCGACTCCATCTCGCTGATCGATTACCTGCGAAGCATCAACAAGCTCGATGCCGTGGGCGGCGAGGCGTACATTTTGGAGCTGATGGGACAGACTCTGTCGCTCGTCAACTGGCAGCACCATGCCGCCATCGTTCGTCGCGACTCGATGTTGCGTGAGCTGATTGGCGCCACCAACGAGATCAACGCGCTGGCCTACAACGCCCCCACCGACACCAAAGAGGTCGTGGAGCTGGCCGAGAGCAAGCTGCTCAAGGTCACGGCGCGTGAGGTTAAGTCGAGCTACAAGACGCTGACCGAGTTTATGGTCGAGGCCTATAACGAGGCCGAGGAAGTGTGCAAGGCTGGCGGTCAGGCTGCAGGCGTGCCCACGGGCTTCCCGTCGCTCGACCGTATGCTCATGGGTTTCCGCGAAGGTCAGCTCATCATCATCGGCGCCCGCCCCGCCGTGGGTAAGACGTCGTTCGCCCTGAACTTGGCGCTCAATGCCGCCGCCGCGGGCTATACCGTCGGCTTCTTCTCGCTGGAGATGTCGGGCAAGGAAATTGCCCAGCGTCTGATTTGCGCCTATGCCATGATCTCGATCAGCGATTTCCGTACGGGCCGCATTAGTCCCGAGCAGTGGGCCAACATCAATGAGGCCACGCAGACGCTGTCCAAGCTCGATATTTTGATTGACGATACGCCCGGCACCACGGTGACCGAGATTCGCGCCAAGAGCCGCCGCATGCTCCATAACAAGGAGAAGGCCATCATCATCCTGGACTACTTGCAGCTGGTGAGCCCCCCGCCGGGACGTCGTTCCGAGAGCCGCACCGTCGAGGTCTCCGAGATGTCGCGTGGTTTAAAGATCATGGCCAAGGAGCTCAAGATTCCGCTGATCGCGCTGTCGCAGCTGTCGCGTCAGGTTGAATCCCGTACCGGCAAGCGCCCGCAGCTGTCCGACCTGCGTGAATCGGGCTCCATCGAGCAGGACGCCGATATCGTCATGTTCTTGGACCGATCCGCCGACGAGGCCGAGGCCTCGCGCGACGACCGACCCGACGAGGGCGTCACGCGTATCGTCGTGGCTAAGAACCGTTCGGGCCCGATCGGCGACGTCGACCTGATGTTCCTGCCGGCATCCACCAAGTTCTATGAGCTTGATGGGGCGCATACCGAGGAGTAGGACAGGCGCCCGTTACACGGGTATACTGGGAATGTTTTGTGCTTCTGCGCGCTTGCGGTGCGCGGACAGTCCATGAATGTAAGGAGTAAACATGCCGTCAACCGTTTTGGTCGGTGCCCAGTGGGGCGATGAGGGCAAGGGTAAGATCTGCGACCTGGTCGCCGGCGACTTTGATGCCGTCGTGCGCTACTCGGGCGGCAACAACGCCGGCCACACCATCGTCGTCAACGGCAAGAAGTACGGCCTGCACCAGGTGCCCTCCGGCATCATGTATTCCGACCACGTGTCGGTAATCGGTAACGGCTGCATCGTCAACCCCAAGGTTGTCCTTGAGGAGATTGACATGTTCGAGGCCGACGGCATTACCACCAAGAATCTCAAGATCAGCGGCAACGCGCATGTCATCATGCCGTACCACATCGATCTGGATGGCGCCTTTGAGCAGAAGCTCGGCAAGAAGAACATCGGTACCACCAAGCGCGGCATCGGTCCGTGCTACCAGGACAAGATGGCCCGCATTGGCCTGCGTATGCAGGACATGCTGGACGAGGCGCTGTTCCGCGATAAGCTGGAGACCGCGCTTGCCCGCGTGAACCCCGAGCTGGAGCTTATCTACAACCTGCCCACCTACACCGTGGACCAGATTTGCGACGAGTACCTGCCCATGGCCGAGCGACTGCGCCCCTACATCACCGAGACGAGCCTGTTGCTCAACAATATGATTGACGAGGGCAAGGACTTGCTGTTTGAGGGCGCCCAGGCGACGCTGCTCGATATCGATCACGGCACCTATCCGTACGTGACGTCTTCTAACTGCACCGCCGGCGGCGCCATTACCGGTTCCGGCGTCGGCATGAAGAACGTCGACCGCGTGTTGGGCGTCATGAAGGCCTATATCACCCGCGTCGGTTCGGGCCCCATGCCCACCGAGCTCTCCTATGAGTCTGAGGCCGGCCACACGCTGACCGAGGAGGGCTACGAGTACGGCGTGACCACCGGTCGCCGTCGTCGCTGCGGCTGGTTTGACGGCCCCATTGCCAACTATGCCTCGCGCGTCAACGGCCTCACCGATATCGCCATGACCAAGCTCGACGTGCTTTCGGCCTTCGACACCATTAAGGTGTGCGTGGCCTACGACGTCGATGGCGAGCGCTACACCAGCGTGCCCGAGCATCAGGTGCGCTTTGAGCATGCCAAGCCCATCTACGAGGAGCTCCCTGGCTGGAAGTGCGACATCACCGGTTGCCGCAGCTTTGACGAGCTGCCGCAGGAGGCTCAGGACTACGTGGCGTTTATCGAGGATCTGGCACACACCCGCGTGACGTTCATCGGCGTTGGCGCCGGTCGCGAGCAGATCATCAACCGATTCTGGAAGTAATCGGGACTATTTGGTTATTGCGATATACCCCTTTGCAGCCCAGATGGGCGGCCGAGGGGTATATTTGCTTGTAATGGGCCCGCGCGGAGCGGGCCGGTAATCCATAGAGGAGGCACCCTTGAAGGCGGACACTCAAACCATCGACATCCTGTTGTTGGGCAGCGGCGGCCGCGAGCATGCTCTGGCAGCCAAGCTCGCAGCATCACCGCGCGCCGGCAAGCTCTACATCGCGCCGGGTAACGGCGGCACCGCGAGCTGCGGCGAGAATGTGGTTCTCGACGATTGCGATCCTGCTGCCGTGGCGGCGTTTGCGCAGAGCCATGGATGCGGACTCGTTGTGATTGGCCCCGAGGCTCCGCTCGTGGCGGGCGTGGCCGACGCCGTGCGCGCGGCGGGTATTCCCTGCTTTGGCCCGGGTGCCGAGGGTGCCCAGATGGAGGGCTCCAAGCTGTTCTCCAAGCAGCTCATGGAGCGTGCCGGTATCCCGACGGCAGCCTATGGCTCCTTTTCCCCTGAGGCCTCGGGCCTCCCCCCTGAGCGCACGCAGGGCGCTCCGCTGGTCGTGAAGGCCGACGGCCTTGCCGCGGGCAAAGGCGTTATCGTGGCGACCGAACTTGAGCAGGCCGAGGAAGCCGTGCGTGAGTGCTTTGGCGGCACCTTTGGCGATGCCGGCAACACGGTGGTTATCGAGGAGATGCTCGTTGGCCCCGAGTGCTCGCTGCTGGCCTTTACCGACGGCAAGACCGTGCGTCCCATGGCCACCTCGCAGGATCACAAGCGTGCGCTCGAGGGCGACAAAGGCCCCAACACCGGCGGCATGGGCGTCTACAGTCCGGTGCCCATCGTGACCGACGAGGAGCACGCCACCATGGTGAAGGTCATGGAGCGGACCGTGGCAGAGCTCGCTGCCGAGGGTATCGACTACCGCGGCTGCCTGTACGGCGGCTTTATGCTTACCCCCGCCGGCCCCAAGGTGCTGGAGTTCAATGCCCGTTTTGGCGATCCCGAGACGCAGGTCGTGCTGCCGCGCCTTAAGAACGACCTGGTCGAGGTCATGCTCGCCTGCGCCAACTGCGAACTCGATCAGGTTGAGCTCGATTGGCGTGACGAGTGGGCCGTGGCCGTTGTCCTGACGAGTGCGGGCTATCCCGGCAGCTACGAGAAGGGCAAGGTCATTACCGGTATCGAGGATGCCGAGGCCATGGAGAACGTGACGGTGTACCACGCCGGCACCGCTGTGGTGGACGGCAAGCTCGTGACAAACGGCGGTCGCGTGCTCGCCGTGACCGCGCTGGGCGACACGTTCGAGAACGCCCGCGACCTTGCCTACGAGGCCTGCGAGAAGATCGACTTTGAGGGTAAGACCCTGCGTCACGACATTGGCCTGCGCGCGTTGCGCGGCCGCGACGCCTGGGATGCCTAAAATCCGAGAGGAATGAGACGGATGGACGATAAGAACGAAGAGCTCGTGGACGCGCAGATCGTCGAGGAAGACGGTCGCGCGTACGGACACGCAGAGGGCGAGCCGGGCGGCGAGGTTGCCGACGAACCGGCGCTGGTGCTGGGGGACGACGACCCGCACGATGCTGAGCTGCACGAGAAGATTCTTTCAGAGGAGTGTGCCTGGAAGGGCAAGATCCTCGACGTCCACCGTCTTGAGGTTGAACTGCCCAACGGTCACCGCAGCGCCCGCGATATCGTTCGCCATCCGGGTGCGGCGGCCGTTGTGGCGCTGACCGAGAGCGGCAAGATCGTGCTGGTGCGTCAGTACCGCACCGCCATCGACCGCGTGACGGTCGAGATTCCCGCCGGCAAGCTCGATCCGGGCGAGGACCCGCTCGATTGCGCCAAGCGCGAGCTGCACGAGGAGACGGGCTTTAAGGCCGGCCGCATCCGCTTTTTGACGTCGATTGTCACGACCTGCGGTTTTTGCGACGAGATCATTCACATCTACCTGGCTACCAAGCTCGAGTTTGATGCGCCCGATCCCGACGATGACGAGTTTGTCAACGTTGACCTAGTACCGCTGCACGAGCTGATCGACGCCGTGCTCGACGGCAAGATCGAAGACGCCAAGACCGTCGTAGGCGCCTTGGCCTGCGATAGCATCGCGCACAGGCTGGGCGGGGCCGAGCTTTAACGAGCGGGGATGATCCCGCAGGTTTGTGTAAGTCAGCGAAAGTGCTCCATTTGAGACAAGGTGGCCTAAAAGAGGAGGGAAGCGTATGGATATACGCGACCGACGATTGAAGGCCAGATTGTCCAAATGGAGCACTTGCAGCGTCGAGACGAAACGCGGTTTGGTAAAACCGCGTAAGGTGATTATGTTTAAGAGGTTTTTGTCTTATTACAAGCCCCAGATGGGGCTTTTTGTTGCTGATACTGTTTGTGCTCTGGTGCTTGCCGCCATTGACCTGGCGTTCCCCATTATCCTGCGCAATTTGACCGGTGGGCTGTTTACCCAGGGCCAGGCTGCCATTATGCAGGCGCTCGGTATGATCGCGGTGGGGCTGGTGCTGATGTATGCCGTTCGCTGCGCCTGCCGCTACTTTGTGAGCTACTGGGGCCACGTGATGGGTGCGCGCATGGAGTCCAAGATGCGCGAGGACCTGTTTGACCAGTACGAGCGCTTTAGCTTTGCGTACTTCGACCGCAACAGTTCGGGCGACATGATGAGCCGCGTGGTCAACGATCTGTTCGATATCTGCGAGGCGGCACACCACGTGCCCGAGTGGATCATCATCTGCGGCATCGAGATTATTGGCTCGTTTGCAATCCTCTTTACCATCGCCCCGGTGCTGGCGCTCGCCATGGCCGTGGTGACGGCGGCGTTTGCGGTCATCATGTTTTGGCAGAACATGCGTATGCGCGAGGTTTTTAGCGACAACCGCAAAAAGATCAGCGGCATCAATGCGCAGCTGCAGGATTCGCTTGCGGGCATGCGCGTAGTCAAGAGCTTTGCCAACGAGGAGACCGAGCGCGCCAAGTTCCGTGCCTCTAACGATCGCTACCTTTCGTCCAAGGAGAACATGTATCACGCCATGGGCGTCTATACCGCGACGTATGGCCTGCTCTCGGGTGTGCTCTATGTGATCGTGGTGCTGCTGGGCGGCTGGCTGGTCGCCCAGGGACAGCTGCAGGCGGTCGATATGGCGACCTTTGCACTCTATATTTCGCTGTTCTGCACGCCGCTCGAGACGCTCGTCAATTCGGCCGAAACGTATCAGAAGGCTATCGCCGGCTTTAAACGTATGGACGAGGCGCTCTCGACCGCGCCGGATATCCAGGACAAGCCGGGCGCTACGGATCTGCAGGTGACTGCCGGCGCCGTGGAGTATCACGACGTGTGCTTTAACTACGAGGATGTCGAGCTGGGCGAGGGATATGCCGGCGAGCGTCCCGTTATCGACCATATGAATCTGTCCATCAAGCCCGGGCAGACCATCGCGCTGGTTGGCCCTTCGGGCGGCGGCAAGTCCACAATCTGTTCGCTGCTGCCGCGCTTTTATGACGTGGCTACCGGATCCATTAGCATCGACGGTCAGGACGTGCGCGATGTGACGCAGCAGAGCCTGCGCCGCGCCATCGGCCTGGTGCAGCAGGATGTCTATCTATTTGACGGTACGATTGGCGAGAACATCGCCTACGGCAAGCCGGGCGCCACGGCAGAAGAGATCGCCGAGGCCGCCCGTCGCGCCAACATCGATGCCTTTATCGAGTCGCTTCCGCAGGGCTACGACACCGTGGTGGGCGAGCGCGGCAGCCGTCTTTCGGGCGGACAGAAGCAGCGCGTTGCCATCGCGCGCGTGTTTCTCAAGAACCCCAAGATCCTGATTTTGGACGAGGCGACGAGTGCTTTGGATAACGAGAGCGAGGAGGCGGTGCAGGAGTCACTCGAAGAGCTGGCACGCGGCCGCACCACGATTATTATCGCCCACCGTCTTTCGACCATTAAGCATGCCGATGAGATTGCGACCGTTGAGCATGGTCGCGTTGTGGAGCGTGGCACGCACGAGGAGCTTCTCGCCCGTGGCGGCACCTATGCCCGTTACTATCGAATGCAGTTCGAAGGTGCGCGTGCGCACGAGCTCGACTGATTGATATGACAGGAAGTTTATGGCTGACAAGAACCCTTTGACTCCGGAAGAAGTGACGGAGTTATTCTCCGAAATCGATGCATCCGGCGTCTTGGATCCCACGCTCGCCAAAAAGCGTACCGAGCGCATGCGTGAGAAGGAGGCTGCGGCCAAGCGCGGTGACAAAGCGGCGCTAGCGCAGCTGCGCAGCGAGGACCGCGCGAGCCAGGCAAAACATATCGACCCGCTGTCCGAGGACGATCCTTCGGGCTCGCAGGTGAGCCATACCATTACGAAGACCGCGATGGCCGTGGTCATCGGTATTTTGGTGCTGATCGTGGGCATGCAGATTGGCTACGGCGTGATGCGTCGTCTGAACACCGCCAACCTGTCCGAGAGCGTTTCGGTCGATACCGTTTCGACCGCGCTCAAGGGTGGACTTGAATGGGGCAACGGCTTTACGCAGTTCCCGCTCGACTTTACCGTCGATGAAGCCGATGAACGCACGGGCACGGTCGAGGTGACGGTGTTGGACACATCGTCTGCCAACGAGCTCGAGCTGCTGTCCAACGGGCAGATTCAGGCCGCGGCGCTTGCGACCAACGCGTTGCTCAACGATAAGATCGACCGCGTGGTGTATAACGTTCACGCCTATATCGACGAGGATAGCAACATTCAGCACGATTCCTTCTTTGGCATGTTCCCCGCGCGCGGCCACCAGAGCGCCATTTTGACGTTCGTGTGGACCAAGAGCTCATCCAACGCCACGAGTATCGACTGGAAGATGCGCATCGTGAGTATGGATGACACCATCGCCGAGCGCATTCAGAAGCAGGTGAACTCGGTGTCGTCGTTGATTGAGGACCCGGTGGTGAGCCAGACCAAGATTGACGAGGAAAAAGCCGAGCGCGATCTGGAGCATCGTCTGCATGGCCGCGAGATTTTCCGTGGCGGCAAGCCCGATCGCACACCGTCCGAACTGCTGGAGCAGGACAAGAAAAAATAAGACGCCATCATCCCGCGTGAGCCACAAGCCCCGCGGGATGATTTTTTAATCCCCGTCCCAGAGAAATCATTATGCATAGAAAGTCATAATTATCATTTCGTAAACATTTCGATGAAATTAACGCCATGAGGCATGCTTGCGGTTACAATACCGCGAGGCCTAACTACACACCTTTAAGCCGGTCCTGTGAGACCGGGAAGGAGAATTATGGCGAACAACCATACCGCGGGCGCTGCCGCCCGCACCTTCGCGCCCAGCGAGCTTTGCCAGCGTATGCTGGCCAAAACCAGCAAGGGCACCTGCGGTCCCTGCATCCTGTATCTTGAGGATGGGACCATTTTTTATGGACGTGCATGCGGCGCCGAGGGCACCGCGACCGGCGAAGTTTGTTTCAACACCTCGCTCGAGGGCTACTTTGAGGTCATGACCGACCCGAGTTATGCCGGCCAAATCGTAACCATGACCTATCCGCAGATCGGCAACTACGGTATCGACGAGACCGACGTCCAGTCGGCCTTCCCCGGCGACGCCGTGCGCCCTGCGAGCGCTCCGGCCATGCGCGGCATGATCGTTCGCGACATGTGCGCCACGCCTTCTAACTGGCGCTCGGCCGTCAGCGTGCCGGAGTACCTGCGCGCTCACGGCATCGTCGCTATCGAGGGTGTCGACACTCGCGCCCTGGTGCGCCACCTGCGCGACAATGGTTCCAAGATGGGCATTATTTCGACCGAGATCTTCGACGTCGACGAGCTTGCCGAGCGTCTGGCCGCAGCGCCCACGCTGGTAGGCGAGAACCTGGTCAAGACCGTAAGTTGCCCCGTACCTCACGAGTTTGTGGCCGCCGACCTGCCTGCCACGCATGACTTTGCGCTTACGGCTGCCGCTCCTGCCCGTCACAAAGTGGTCGCCTACGACTGCGGTGTGAAGCGCGGCATTCTGGAGGGTCTGGTCCGCGCCGGCTGCGACCTTACCGTCGTGCCGTGGGATACGCCCGCGAGTGAGGTGCTCGACATGAATCCCGATGGCGTCTTTTTGTCCAATGGTCCCGGCGACCCCGACGCCGTGGTGGAGACCTACGAGCAGGTGCAGCAGCTGATCGGCAAGGTGCCGGTCTTTGGTATTTGTCTTGGTCACCAGATGATCAGCCTGGCCTGCGGCGCTCAGATGGAAAAGCTTAAGTTCGGTCACCGCGGTGGCAACCAGCCGGCCATGAACCTGGTAAGCCGTCGCGTGGAGATTACCGCGCAAAACCATGGCTTTGGTCTGCTGTTCCCCAGCTTGGGCAAGCTTGTCCCCGAGTTTTCCGGCGGCGAGACCGAGCATGCGGCCGATGGGGATCTGCGCGTCTGGGTGCGCCGCGGCATCGCGCCAGTCGTGATGAACGAGCGCTTCGGCCGCATTCGCCTGACGCATGTGAACCTCAACGACGGCACCGCCGAGGGCATCCAGCTGCTCGACGCGCCGTGCTTCTCGGTGCAGTACCACCCCGAGGCCTCGCCCGGACCCACCGATGCCCACTATCTCTTTACCGCCTTTACGCGACTCATGGACGGCGAGGAGAACTACCTGGACATCGACACCGCGAAGGACCGCCTGCAGGGCTGGAACTTTGCCGACAATGGTTCCGCTGCGACCGAGACCGAGGAGAACTAACATGCCGAAACGTACTGACATCAAGCGTATCCTCGTCATTGGTTCGGGCCCCATCGTCATCGGCCAGGCCTGCGAGTTTGACTACTCCGGCGCCCAGGCCTGCAAGGTGCTCAAGGAGGATGGCTTTGAGGTCATCCTGGTCAACTCCAACCCGGCGACCATCATGACCGACCCGGGTCTTGCCGACCGCACCTATGTTGAGCCCATCACCGCCGAGTTTATCGAGCGCGTAATCAAGAAAGAGCGCCCGGACGCGCTGCTGCCCACGCTGGGCGGCCAGACCGGTCTGAACGCCGCCGTCGAGCTGGCGAAAGACGGTACGCTCGACAAGTACGGCGTCGAGATGATCGGCTGCGACCTGGCCGCCATCGAGCGCGGCGAGGACCGCAAGCTCTTTAACGAGGCCATGGCCGAGATTGGCCTGGAGGTCGCGCGCTCGGGCTATGCCTACAGCGTGGCCGACGCCGAGGCTATCGCCGAGCGCGTGGGTTATCCCTGCGTACTGCGCCCGAGCTTTACCCTCGGCGGCGCCGGCGGCGGCATCGCTCACACCCACGAGGAGCTCGTCTCCATCGTGAGCCAGGGCTTGGAGCTCTCGCCTGCCCACGAGGTGCTGGTCGAGGAGTCCATCGAGGGCTGGAAAGAGTATGAGATGGAGGTCATGCGTGATCACGCCGGCAACGGCATCATCGTGTGCTCCATCGAGAACCTCGACCCCATGGGCGTGCATACCGGCGACTCCATCACCGTGGCGCCGGCGCAGACGCTCTCCGACCTTGAGTATCAGCGCATGCGCGTGGCCTCGCTCGCCATCTTGGAGAAGATCGGCGTCGAGACCGGTGGCTCCAACGTGCAGTTTGCCGTGAACCCCAACACCGGCCGCCTGATCGTCATCGAGATGAACCCGCGCGTGAGCCGTTCGTCCGCCCTCGCTTCCAAGGCCACGGGTTTCCCCATCGCCAAGGCCGCCGCGCGCCTGGCTGTGGGCTATACGCTCGACGAGATCGTCAACGACATCACCAAGGCAACGCCTGCCTGCTTTGAGCCCACGATTGACTACTGCGTGGTCAAGGTGCCGCGCTTTGCCTTCGAGAAGTTCAAGGGCACTGATCCTACGCTCACCACGCGCATGAAGGCCGTGGGCGAGATCATGGCGATCGGTCGCACCTTTGAGGAGGCCTTTGGCAAGGCCATGCGTTCGCTGGAGGACGGGCATCAGGGCATTTGTGCCGGTGGCAAGGAAGGTGCCGACAAACTGAGCGACGATGAGCTCGCTCAAGCCGTGGCAACGCCAACCGAGCACCGCATCTTCTTTGTGGTCGAGGCCCTGCGCCGTGGCTGGGACATCGCTCGCATCCATGCCATCTGCGGTATCGATCCGTGGTACCTCAACCGTATCAATGACATGGTGCAGGTCCAGGAGAGCGTCCGCGGCCTGCGTGTGGAGGACATTGACGCCGACGCGATGCGCCTGCTCAAGCAGTATGGTACGAGCGACGCCGAGATTGCCGCGCTGACCGGCTCGGACGAGCGCTTTGTGCGCGCCTACCGCAAGGGTCTGGGCGTGGTTCCCAGCATGAAGACGGTCGACACCTGCGCTGCGGAGTTCTCGAGCGCCACGGAATACCACTACAAGACGTACGAGAACATCTACCGCACGAGCCCGGATGCCAAGAAGTGCGTGGCTCCCGACGAGACCACGCCGGCGGACAAGCCCAAAGCGATGATCCTGGGCGCCGGCCCCAACCGCATTGGCCAGGGTATCGAGTTCGATTACTGCTGCGTGCACGCGAGCTACGCGCTGGCGGCCCGCGGCTTCGAGACCATCATGGTCAACTGCAACCCCGAGACCGTCTCGACTGACTACGACACATCCGACCGCCTGTACTTTGAGCCGCTCACCTACGAGGACGTCATGGACGTTATCGACGTTGAGCGACCCGACGGCGTCGTGGTGACGCTCGGCGGCCAGACCCCGCTTAAGCTGGCGCGTATGCTCGAGGAGAGCGGCGTGAACATCATGGGTACCAAGCCCGATGCCATCGACTTTGCCGAGGACCGCGAGCGCTTCGCCGCTCTGCTCGACAAGCTTGGCATCATGTACCCGCCGGCGGGCCAGGCCACCTCGTTTGAGGAGGCCGAGGCCGTGGCCGCGCACATCGGCTACCCGCTGCTGGTGCGTCCGAGCTACGTGCTGGGCGGCCGCGGCATGATGATCGCCTACGATGCCGAGCATCTGCGCGATTACATGGCCGAGGCTGCGCGCATTAGCCCCGACTACCCGGTGTATCTCGACCGTTTCCTGGAGGGTGCGATCGAGTCCGATGTCGACGCCCTGTGCGATGGCGAAGAGGTCTACATCGGCGGCATTCTGGAGCATATCGAGGAGGCCGGTATCCACTCCGGCGACTCTGCGACTTGCATCCCACCGTTCAGCTTTAGCGAGAGCCTGCAGGCAAAGCTTCGCGAGACCACGCGCCGCATCGCGATGGCGCTGGGCGTACGCGGCCTGGTCAACGTGCAGTACGCCATTAAGGGCGAGACCGTTTACGTGATCGAGGCCAACCCGCGCGCGAGCCGCACCGTGCCGTTCATCTCCAAGGCAACCGGCGTGCCGCTGGCCAAGTGCGCGGCGCGTATCATGGCGGGCGATTCCATCGCGAGCCTGGGCCTGCCGAACGACGAGCGTCAGCTGGACTGGTTCTGCATGAAGGAAGCCGTTATGCCCTGGGGCCGTTTCCCGGGAGCCGACGTTATTCTGGGCCCCGAGATGAAGTCGACAGGCGAGGTCATGGGTATCGCCAAGAGCTATCCCGAGGCATATGCCAAGACGCAGCTGGCGATCGACTACAAGCTGCCCGATCCCAGTAGCGGCAAGGTGTTCATTAGCGTGTGCGACCGCGACAAACGTCATATCCTTTCGGTCGCTCGCATCCTGCGCTACCTGGGCTTTGACATCTGCTCCACTGAGGGCACGGCGCGCGTGCTGCGTGGAGGCAACGTGACGTGCGAGGTCGTGGAGAAGATCAGCGGCCCGCACGATGGCGAGCGTCCCAACATCGGCGACCTGATCGCCGACGGCAAGATCGCGGTGATCGTCAATACGCCGTATGGCCCGGGTTCTCGTGGCGACGGCTACCTTCTGCGCACCGAGGCCGTGCGCCGCGGCGTGACCTGCGTGACCGCGATGTCCGCGGCCAACACGTACGTGAGCGCTATCGAGGCCGTGCGCGAGGACGAGCAGGGTCACGGCAGCGCCAACGACATGGGCATGGACGTCATCGCCCTGCAGGACCTGCC
>URGG01000019.1 GCA_900547345.1 uncultured Collinsella sp.
CCCTTCAGTTTTATACCGCAGCTTACTATGGCATCCACAGCCTTTATCATTGCCCAAAGGCCGCCTTTCATATCGCAGGTGCCGCGGCCATAGAGTTTATCGTTGCGCACGATCGCTCCGAGCGGCGGAATGTCCGCGTCCCAGCCATCGCCCAGCGTAACGGTATCCATATGGCAGATATAGACGAGCCGTGGCTCGTCGCTCAGTCCCGGCACGGTGACCATAAGGTTGCGGCGCCCGGGCAGCACCTCGAGTTCCTCAACCTGCACGGCATGGAGCACCGGATGACTCAGCTGCGCCAACCGTTCCTCAGCCAACGCTTTGATATAGCGCTCAATCTCGTCCTCATACGCACCCGGGTCTGAGCTGTCGATCCGCACGAGTCCTTGCGTAAGCCGCCAAGCAAAATCTGTATCAACCATAGGCACCTCACAGATAGTTAGGTAAACATACAGATTGTATGCCAAGAAGCGGCTCGGTGCATTTAATGGAGTGCTCACAAAAACGGGGGCGCCTCTCGTGCGAAAGGCGCCCCCGCGGGCATTCAATGTCAGTGACGGGCAGGCCACATGGGGAACTGCCCGTCAGATCAGCCGGCGCTATTTGATTACGCGCACGCGATACATCGACGGAATCTGCTTGAGCGCCTCGATGGTGCTGCTGTCCAGGTGCTCGTCGGTGTCGAACATGGTGTAGGCGTTCTCGCCAGCGGACTCGTTGGTCATACGCTGCACGTTGGCGTTGTCCTTGGCGAGAATGGCCGTGATCTGGCCGATCATGTTGGGCACGTTGGCGTGCAGGCAGGCGATGCGGCTTGCGGCGCGCGCCTTGCCCATGCTGCAGGCGGGGTAGTTGACGCTATGTGCGATGTTGCCGTTCTCCAGGTAATCCTTGAGCTCGCTGATGGCCATATCGGCGCAGTTGGCCTCGGCCTCGCCAGTGCCGGCGCCCGAGTGCGTGGTGATAAACGTGTTCGGCATCTTGACGGTCTTGGGCGTGGCAAAGTCGCAGCTAAACCAGCTCAGCTTGCCCTCGCGCAGGGCAGCGTCGACGGCGTCCTCGTCAATGATGGTCTCGCGTGCGTAGTTGATCAGCACGGCGTCCGGGGCCAGCAGGTTGATCTGCTCGGTGCTGATCATGCCGATGGTGTCGGCCTTGCTGGGCACGTGTACGGTGAGGTAGTCGCAGCCGCGGCAGAGATCCTCGAGCGTGCCCACACGCTGCACCTCGCGGCTCAGCACCCACGCATGCTCGACGGAAATGAACGGGTCGTAGCCGTAAACGTCCATGCCCAGGTCGACGCAGGCGTTGGCGACCTTGGAGCCCACGTTGCCCAGGCCGATGACACCGATGCGCTTGCCCTTGAGCTCGCGGCCCACAAAGGCCTTCTTGGCCTTCTCGGCATCGACCTGAATCTCGGGATCGTCGGCGTTGTCGCGCACCCAGTTCATCGATTGCACCACGCCGCGGCTCGAGAGCACCAGCATGCCTAGGACGAGCTCCTTAACGGCGTTGCTGTTAGCGCCGGGGGAGTTAAAGACGACGACGCCCTTCTTGGCGTACTCCTCGACGGGGATGTTGTTGACGCCGGCGCCGCAGCGGGCGATGGCGCGGATGCCCTCGGGCAGCTCGTAGCCGTGCAGGTCGGTCGAGCGCATCAGGATGGCGTCGGCCTCTTCGGCGGTGCTCACAAATTCGTAGCCCTCGCCAAACTCGACTTTGCCGTCTTTAGTGATGTCGTCGATGGTCTTAATCTTACGCATGGAAAAACTCCTTAGCAGGTTTGTCTAAAACAAGTGGTTTGAAGTGGCTGGTCGGCCCGCGCGTTGCGGGCTAGTTAGATCGCGGGCTCAAACTATGCTGCGCTTCGAAGTCCTTCATGTACGAGGCCAGTGCCTGCACGTCTTCCATGGTTACGGCGTTGTAGACGCTGGCGCGCATACCGCCCACCAGGCGATGGCCCTTGACGTTTTGAATCTGGTGCCCGGCCGCGCCTGCGACAAAGGCCGCGTCGAGTTCGGCGTCGCCGGTGCGGAAGGTGACGTTGGCGATGGAGCGGCTGTCGGCCTGCGTAGTGCTATGGAACAGCTCGCTGTGCTCGAGCAGGTCATAGAGCAGATTGGCCTTGGCCCAGTTGCGCTCGGCCATGGCGGCAAGTCCGCCGGTTTTCTCAACCCAACGGAACACCTTGCCGCATACGTAGATACCAAAGGTGTTGGGCGTGTTGAGCATGGAGCCCTTGGCGGCCTGGGCCTTGAGGTCCATGTACTGCGGCGTTTGCGCAAAGGCGGGGCCGTCGGCGATGAGGTCGTCGCGCACGATGACCACGGTCACGCCCGCGGCGCCGGCGTTTTTCTGCGCGCCGGCGTAAATGAGCCCGTAGCGCTCAACGTCGAGCGGCTGCGACAGAAAGCAGCTCGAGACATCGGCGACCAGCGGTACGTCGCCGCAGTTGGGCAGCTCGTGGTACATGGTGCCAAAGATGGTGTTGTTCTGGCAGATGTAGACGTAGTCGAGCCCGTTGCTTGCGGCCTCGGCGGCAATGCGCGCGTTGACGTCGGCCATGGTGGGTATGCGGTCGAAATTGGTGTCCTTGGAGCTCGCGAGCAGCACGGCCTCGCCGTACTTGGCGGCTTCTTTGTATGCCTTGTTGGCAAAGTTGCCGGTCACGATGTAGCCGGCGCGCCCGCGGCGCATGAGGTTCATGGGGATGCCCGCAAACTGCAGCGTGGCGCCGCCCTGCAAAAACAGGACACGGTAGTTGTCGGGGATGCTCAGCAGACGACGCAGGGTTGCCTCGGCGTCGTCGATAATCTGCTGGTACATGCTAGATCGATGGCTCATCTCGAGCACGGACATGCCACAACCGCGGTAGTCCATCATCTCGTCGGCGATCTCGGCGAGCACGCTTGTAGGCAGTGCGGCCGGGCCAGCAGAGAAGTTGTGCACACGTGCCATCTTCTAGTTCCCCCTCGTAGTCGTTTGAACGTTCGGGATACTTTAGCACAGTGGAGCGCCAGGCGCGACCGCATCACGGTAAAACTCGAGCGCGCTGCTATGATTTACAGGATGGTTACATGGGAGAGGGGTGACCTTATCTGATGGCTCGCATCCGATCTGCCTCAGCTTTTGCTTGTTTCCAGGGGCGCACACGACCGTTGGTGAGGTCGTCGTAACCATGAGCGATGGTACGTTGAATGTGATCTTCGCGTTCCTGAATGGTAGTTAGCGCGCGCGTCTGATCAGAAATAGGCTTTACGACAGGCATACGAAACTCCTTACATAGAAGCATATGTATAACTCTATGTTGAATATAGCGGAGGGTGGCGTTGGGCGTGTGCGTGCCTGCATTCGTAAGCGCGGTTGTCTGGCAAGTGTGATTTGGGGCGACCTCGTTAAAGTTTCTAAGCTGCGAAAATGACCGTTAACCGGATTAAATTTTGTTGCTCAACATTTGACACTCTGGGCGTGGTAACTTTTTTACCAACAGGTATGATTATTGTCATGTGCGCCGCGCCTGCCCGCCGGGTTGCGGCGCACTTGTGACAGCCTTTGACACCCTTGGAGCGTGTACTGTGGATGTAACCACAAAAAGCGTTCGGGGGGGGGGTGCTCACTCGCGAGCAATTCCTCCCGCATGAGATGCGCATCGTCGCTGCCCTTCGTATGCAGGGCGCAAGCGACGAGCAGGTCATTGTACGCGTAAAGAGCGAGAACCTCTTTCAATATCCCACGGAGCGCATGGTCGCCAACCGCGCAACCGTGTGCCTTCGCCGCCTTGACGCCATGGTGCCCACGGATGCCGTATGCGCCGCGCGCGGCATCGACCCCAAAACCGCCGTCGAGGCTGCGTCATCCCTAACCAGGCTCATGGCATCCGGCACTCCCACGCAGGCGGACCAGGCCATCTTCTACAGCATGATCTGCCGCTACGATATCGTGCGCGAGCTCGTGCTCGTCGAGGTAGGGGAGCGCCTACAAAACTTCGATTATGCCTTTACGGCGGTTGACCTCAACGCCTTTATGACACGCTTTACCACGGAGTATCTGGACGCGGCCCGCTGGACCGAGGCCACGGTCAAGCGCATTAAGGGCTCGCTCCGCCAGACGCTCCGCCATGCCGGCCTTATCGGCGAGGGCCAGGGCCCGGAGTCCGAGCGCCTGTCTGCGCTCTTCCTTGACCCCGATATTGAGCATGCCCTTCTGCAGCTTGGCGAACAGTCGCTTGTCGTTGCCCTTACAGGAAGGGCGGTAATCTAGCATGGCGCACATCAGCACCGCCGACGGTCCCGCGATAACTCCGGCGACCGACATCACCGCCAACATCGGTATCCGCTCCCGCGACCGCGTCGTGGCAGCCCATTCCCATACCAAACGCGCCCGCCAGGAGTTCGAGCGGCGCTCTCAGCTCCTCCGCGCATGTCTAAGCAACGAGGATTTTCTCTCCAACAAAGGCATCGGCAACGAGATTGGATTTCATACCTTCTGCTACGACCCGGCGCTCGAGTTTGAGGCCCGCGCGTTATTTGACACCCTGGCGCATGACTCCGCGGCTGGCAAGCTCCCCTGTGCGCTCAAGGTCGTAAACCTCTATGACGTTGTGCTGGCGATTCTTGATGACCTCGATGTTCTTGAAGCCATGCAAGAGCAAGAAACTGATTTTGGCTCAAAGGCAGTGCTCGATGACGTGGTTGATTATTGCCAGCCTGATGTTGTCTCCGATGTGGTTTTGGACCTGACGCAACCACATGTACCGGGCGATGCGATTTTGCTCGTTGGGGTTGGCGAGGTTTACCCCTTTTTGAGAGTCCATAACCTGTTCGATTCAATGCAGTCTGACTTTTCTGATGTCCCCGTTATTGCGGCTTACCCCGGCACCTTTAACGGTTCATCTGTCACCTTGTTTAACAGGCTTGCAGCAGAGAATTACTATCGCGCAATCGATATCTCTTAAGTGTGACTTTCCGCCCGCTTTGTTGACTGCCGTTCTCCAGCTTTAAGGAGTTTACAATGGATAACACAACTGTTCGCAATCTCTTCGCGAAGGACATCAACCGTTCCATTAATGGTGTTGTTGTCGCTGACGATGAGAAAGACGAGTCAATTAGGCAAGAGCTTAGCGAGTATGTGGTGACGCGCGAGCTGCAAGGTCACTTCGCAACTTTATTTAAAGCCTACGGCGATTCTCTGTATAACCCTACCAACAAAATGGGCGTATGGGTCAGTGGATTTTATGGGTCCGGTAAGTCACACTTTCTTAAAATCTTGAGCTATTTGCTTGGGAATCTCAATGTTGATGGGAAGCGCGCTATCTCTTTTTTTGATGGCAAGATTGCCGATCCGTTGGTGTTTGCTTCCATGGAGCACGCCTGTTCCGTTCCTACGCAAACCTTACTGTTCAATATCGACACCAAGGCGGGGTCGTGGAAGGGCGATAAGGCATCTGTTGCTGTTCTCTATGGATTCCAGCGCGTGTTTTATGAGGCGCGAGGGTTTTACGGCGTTAAGCCCAAGCTTGCTCAGCTTGAGGAGTACATCGATGAGATAGGTAAAACTCAAGAGTTTCGCGACGAATTTGAGCGTCTAACAGGAAAAACATGGCTCGAAAATCGCAAGACCTATAGGTATAACAAGGCTTTTCGTAAGCTTCTTAAATCTGTTCTGGGCATGAGCGACGATGAAATTAGTGCATGGGTCTCTGCTCCTGATGACGAGCTTCTTCAGCCTGATGAATTTGCTCAAAAGGTTAAGGAGTACATTGACGCTCAGGCGGCTGCCAATGGTGGCGATTTTCGCTTGGTCTTCATGGTTGATGAGGTTGGCCAGTTTATTGCTAACGGCGGCAATTCGGATCGTCTGTTGAGTCTCCAGACGGTAGTCGAGGAACTCGGATCAGTTTGTGGTGGCCGTGTTTGGGTGATGGTTTCGAGTCAAGAAGACATCTACAATCTCGGTTTACCGGGCGGGCTGGATACGAGCATGTTCTCTAAGATCTTGGGTCGATTTGATACTCGCCTTTCGCTTTCCAGCTCCAGCGCTGACGAGGTCATTCAGCGCCGTATTTTGGGGAAGACCGCACCGGCGGCCGATGCGCTTGCCCAACTCTATAAGCAGGACTCCGCCGTCCTCAAAAACAACTTCACATTTGAAGGCTCACGCGCCGATCTTGCGGGCTATGCCAACGCCAAGGAGTTTGTCGCCAGCTACCCGTTTGTAGGCTATCAGTTCAAGCTGCTGCCCGACGTCATGACCGAGGTACGCAAGCACGGCGTCAAGGCCAAACACATGTCCACGGGCGAGCGCTCCATGCTGAGCGCTTTCCAGGAGAGTGCTCAGGCTATCCAGCATGAGCAGACCGGCGCTCTCGTGCCCTTCTGGCGCTTCTTCGACACAATCTCTAAAGACCTGGAGCACGGCATCATTCAGGTCGTCGTCTGCGCGGAGCGCGCAGCTGAAAACGCAGAAGGTCTTGAGAGCTACGATGTTCGGGTACTTAAGCTCCTGTACTTGATCCGCTACATCGGCTACGTTAAGGCCTCGGTCGAGAACATCTCCATCTTCATGATTGATAGCCTTGACGTGGACAAGCGCGCCCTTAAGGACCGCGTCAAGGAATCCCTCGCCCGCTTGGAGCGCGAGAACTACGTTGCGCGCCAGGGTGATACCTACAGCTTCCTTACCGATGAGGAGCAGGAAATTGCACAGGAGATCGCGCAGACCCCGATCGACAACGCAAAGGTGATCGAGTCTATCAAGAAGCACCTGTTCGAGAGCATCTACACTGCGCGCAAGCTCACCCGCGAGGCCAACGACTTCCCCTTTGACCGCTACGTGGATGGCTCGATTCATGGATCCAGCATGGGCGGTATGGAACTTTCCGTGGTGACCATGGCCAGTGACTTGGGCTGCGCCGACGATGCCGAGTTAGCATTGAAATCTGTGGATAAAGCCATCGTGGCCTTGAGCGACGAGGTGGATTATTGGACCCCACTCGTCAACGCCGCCAAGATTTGCATGTACGCCCAGACGCGCAACCTGCAGGAGTTACCGCCGAGCACCCGCCAGATTGTCGAGGCCAAAATGCGTGAGAAGGACTCTAACGAGAAAGAGGCTGACACCCTTTTGACCGAGGCGGTGCTTCATGCACGATGCGCCGTCAACGGGCGCATGGTTGAGGTCCGTGCCACCAAGCCTGCGCAGGTCTTCGACCAGGTGCTCGCGCAGTTGTGCGACGTAATCTTTGGTAAGGCTGGCTATATCGGCGCGCCGGTCGAGGGCGATTCCGACATCCGCTCCACGCTGGCGGGCAATATTCAAGCTGGGCTTGATGGCATGGACGCTGGGAATGCGCGTGCCCTCAAGGATGTCGAGGATTACCTCAGAGTGCAGCATCAGCGTCATTTGGATACCGCTATGGGTGATATTCAGCGCAAGTACCAGCAAAAGCCCTATGGCTGGCGCGAGGTCAATATCGCAAATGTGGTGGCGCAGCTTGTGGTTGAGCAACGCGCGCAAGTGCTGTTTGGCGGTCAGACGATCCAAGCCAACGACAATCGAATGGTGGTGTTCTTGCGCAAGGATGCCGATAAGGTGCAGGTGCGTCTACGCGTGCGTATGAGTGACCGTTTGCTGCGCGATACGGGCGATCTTATGCGTGACCTGTTTGATCTCAAGACCGTACCCTCCAACGAGGATAAGCTCGTGGCCGAGCTTAAAGAGCGCCTTGAGAGCCTTCGTCAAGCCTGCCTCGATATGGCGCACGGCTTCTATACGGGCATCAAACCGCTCTATCCGTATCCTGGCGAGAGTGAGTGCGATAAGATGCGCTCTGAGGTCGTCGACGTCCTTAAGGACCAGAACGAGTCCGAGGCGTTCTTGACCACGTTCACCAAGCATGAGGAGCGCTTGCTCGATGCCAAGGAAGACTTTGACAAGGTGGTTGAGTTTTTCGAGTCCAACCAACGAACAGCGTTTGACCACGCCAAGGATTTCTTGAGCCGCACCGAGGGTATCGAGTATGCCTCCGATGACATTCCCAGCGCGGTTGAGAATGTGGCAAAGGTGCGTGAGGTTCTCAAAGATCCCAAGCCCTACGGCCGCATTAAAGACCTGCAGCCGCTTATGGATCCCGTCGAGGACGACATGAAAAAGCTGCTGGGCATCCGCCGCAATGAGTTTTTGTGCCGAATCGAGAGCGATTTGCAAGACCTGCAGGCACAGGCTGAGAGTCAAAAGGGCTTTGTCAATCAAGCCAAGGATGCCATAGCAGACGCCGGCGCCAAATACGAGTCGTTCAAAAACCGTGCCCACAGCGCTCAAAGCCTCAACGAGCTGAGTGTTGCCGCGACTAACTGGGCCAACTGGCTCAGCGCAGCAACCAACGGGATGTACGACGCTGTGGATGCGGCCCGCATCCGTATGGACAACGAGCGCCGCACCACCGAGGTCACGAGTACGGGTGAGGTGGTCAAGAAGATCTCCAACAAGGCCGTCTCCAACAAGGCCGTTGCGTCGTCAGCGTTCACGCCTGCACCCGTGCTCCAGCGCAAGATCAAGACTGTGCGCCGCGCCGATCTGGCCAAGCCGAGTCGTCTCTTGTCCGCAGAGGACGTGGAGCGCTACGTGGACGACCTGCGCTCCCGCCTTATGCAAGCACTCGCTGCAAACGACGAGATTCGTATCAACTAGCCCGCAGAGCCACTGGCGCCAAAGCGCGCACCGGTGGCTTATGGCGTTTAGAAAGGCTCATCAACCATGAACGATTCTGCTCTTAAGAGCTTCTGCACTTGGGCCCGCACGGAGCTCATCAAAGGCGTGGAGGCGCAGATGGTGCGCTACGGCATCACCGAACCTGCACCTGCGCCCGCTGGGTCCGAGACCGTCAACGGCCTGCCCCTAAGTCCGGCTGAGATTGAGCAACGCGACGAACTGCTGCGCATGCAGGCAGAGGTGGGTCACGAGGCACTGCGCGACCGTGCTGCCTACACCTGGTTCAACCGCATCGTGGCCATTCGCTTCATGGATGCACGCGGATGGCTTCCCAGGCGTATGCGCATGCTAAGTCGTGCGGACGGCAGCCATGGCAGCGAGGCCGTGGAGAACGCACTGGACGTGGAAATAACGACGGTCGATACCGATCGCATAGCCGAGCTCAAGATGGCGGGCTTGGATGAACCGTTGTGGCGCTACCTGTTTGTTGCTCAGTGCGAGGAGCTTGCCGATTGCCTGCCGGGTGTCTTTGAACGCGTGGGCGGAGCCATGGAGCTGCTGTTGCCCCAGGGCCTCATGATGTCCGACGGCGTGGTGGGCAAGCTCAACGCCGTCCTCGCTGACGAGGACTGGCGCGAGGGCGTGACCGTTCTGGGTTGGATGTATCAGTACTACAACGCTGACGTTAAAGACGAGTTCTTCAAGTCCAAGCGCAAAGCAGCGGCGGAGGACATCGCGCCCGCCACGCAGCTCTTCACCCCCGAGTGGATCGTGCGCTATATGGTCGAGAACTCACTCGGCCGTCTGTGGATGCTCAACAACCCGGGGAGTTCGCTACGCGAGCACATGAAATATTACATCGAGCCCGATTCTGAGCACGAGGACTTCATCCGCATCTCGAGTCCCGAGGAGATTTCGCTCTGCGACCCAGCGTGCGGTTCGGGCCATATCCTGGTTTATGCGTTTGAGCTGCTCTTTGCCATGTACGAGGAGCGCGGCTACCGCGAGCGCGAGATCCCGGAGCTCATCCTGACCAAAAACCTCGCTGGCATGGAGATCGATCCCCGTGCGGCTCAGATCGCCGAGCTGGCGCTTGCCATGTGCGCTCGCGAGCACGACCGTCGCTTCTTTAGGCGTGGTGTTCGCGCCGATGTTATCGTGCTCACGAGCATTCCGCTGGGAGAGGATGAGCTGCCGGGTAACAAGAAGCTCGCCGAGGAACTGAGCCATTTGGGCGAGATCGGCTCGCTTCTTAATCCTTCAGAGGACGAGATTGACGAGCTTAAGGCCGCCGCCGCGAGCTGTTCCGACGATCTTTTTGCTTCTGCGACCAAAACTAAGCTCGAAAGCGTTGCCGTCATCTGCGAGAAACTGTCCCGTCGTTTTACCTGCGTCGTGGCGAATCCTCCGTATATGGGCAGCAGCAGCTTTAACCCCTTTATGAGCAAGTGGGTCAAGAAGAACTACCCCGACGTGAAGAGCGACCTGTTCTCTTCGTTCATCGTGCGTATTATGGACTTTGCCGGCGAGCACGGCGAAATCGGAATGATGACTCCGTTTGTTTGGATGTTTATCGGTAGCTACGAGAAGCTTCGAAATAGGCTTATCGATGATAAGACCCTAACCACGCTCATTCAGCTCGAGTATTCTGGCTTTGCAGGGGCAACCGTGCCTATCTGCACATTTACCTATCACAATTCGCATATCGATGGCTATAAGGGCGGATACGTTCGTCTTGCCGATTTTACTGGCCCCGCGGTTCAGGCTCCCAAGGCGCTGGAGGCCATCCAAAACCCCGACTGTGGTTGGTTCTACCGTCGCGACGCCGACACCTTCAAACAAATCCCCGGCACCCCCATAGCCTACTGGTTGGGGGATGGGCTATTGGAGGCTTATTCCTCCGGACGATTTATTGACGAGGTGGCCCATCCTAAAGTTGGGATGCAAACTTCGAATAACGAAAAGTTTCTTCGTTTGTGGTGGGAAACAGATTGGTCACCGACTCAAAACGATTCGAACCATAAGTGGATTAAATACCTTAAGGGAGGTAAATATCGAAAATGGAACGGCAATCTAGAGTATTTGCTTTTCTACAACAATGATCCGAATTACATCCTCGAGCAACCTCATGCCCGCGTTTTACCGCTCGAAATGCTGCGAAAGCCTAAGATTACATGCACAATGCTGACGTCGGGAAGACCTGGCTTCAGGTCTGCTCCTGAAGATTCTTTTTATGACATTGCGGCACATTGTTGTTTTCCGAAGGAGCCACAATTCAATTATATATTGGGCCTGTTGAACAGCTCTCTTTCTGCTCTGTGTCTTTCGGCGCAGAATCCAACGATGAATATGCAGGTGTCTGATATAGCTTCGGTCCCCTATGTTGAAGGCGACCCGAAATCGGTGAACAAAGTGAGTGGAATCGTTGCCGAATCGTCAGATATTTCGAAGATTGATTGGGACTCGTTTGAAACCTCTTGGGATTTCAAACGTCATCCGCTGTTGTAGGTGAGCATTGTGGCTAAATCCTACAAACTTGTCGAAGAGACGAAACGAACTACAGCGGAGTGTGCTGAAAAGTGGAATGCCGATAAACGAGATGTTTCCGCCTGGTGTAGAGCTGATTTGATTTCTGGTGCGGTAAAAGAAACCTCCTTCCCGTTCAGGTGGATCATCCCCTGTGATGCGAAGCGTCCCATAGATGCATGCATCATAAGGGAGCTGCTGTGGCAGATAATCGAGCTTGAAAACGAGCGTATTTCCGAAATCGACGTTTCTGCTTGGGGTATTCCGGCAGTCGATATCGCTGGGTGCATTCAATCGTTGAAAGACGCCGATTATTTGGCGTTTTCACAAGAAGGTGTTGGCTTACAAATAACGAAAAAGGGCCTTGCTTTGATTGGCCGCGGTCAGAATGACAAGGCTATAAATGAGACGCCTACGGCACTGAAGTGGACTGCCGATGCCGTGGGTATTATTGCCGGAAGTGCAATAAATCAAATTATCCAAAGATAAGCTGCTTCCGCAAGGACGCTGTAGTTTCGAAAGGTAATAACCATGTCTGATTGTTGTATTTATGAACCTCAAAATTACGACCTACAGGCGGTCGATCGTTTTCTCCGTGGTGAGACCAGAGAAATATGCATTGAGCTGAAGTGCGTTGAGCAGGAAAAGTCAGAGGACTTTGCGATAACGGGTGCGGTTTTGCAGCTCGATTTAATAATGTGTGGGGAGCCGCACATGTGCAACGTTTCCGCTCATGGTACCCCTTATTTTGATCCGTCTGGTTTAGCAACGCTTTCATTTTTGATTACCGAGAAGACAGTCGGTTCGCAAGATTACCATGCGATTTGTCGCTGTGGGAACGCTCGCGATCTATTGGGGGGATCTCGATTGCTCCTTGTAATTTCGGAAAGGAGCGAATCTCGAGAATGCGCATTTGAGTTTAGTCCAGCATTGGGAGTGTTTGGCAGATACGTGTGGCATGAAGTCGATTTGAAAGCTTCCATTGGATAGGAGAGCGATTTCATATCGCGCAATTAAGACGAATCAGCTGCTTTCGAGCAAGAGATACGCGGGTGTCGCGCGGCGCATAGGGCTGAGCTCCGAGCCTGATTCCTTTACGGTGACCGATTAATTGCAAGACCATGGAAACGGAAGGCAGCACAATGGCAACGCTTTTGGCCGATAAATACGAGGCTCGCAAGGCCGAGGTTAATGCTCGCTTTGAGCAGCTTCGCAGTAACGAGGAAGAGCTCAACCGAATCTTTGCCAAGATCTACAACATGGAGGGTGAGGTGCCCATCGAGGTCGAGGATAAGTACGTTTCGGTGGCGCGCATCTTTGATACCGCCGACGAGATTCCCGAGAGCTATAAGGGCAACAAATACGTGCGCACCAAGCGAGACGAGATCACCTCGCTCATAAGCTATGCCGTGGGCTGCATGTTTGGCCGCTATTCGCTGGATGTGGACGGGCTGGTTCTGGCCGACCAAGGCGCCACAGTCGATGACTATCTGGCCAAGATGCCCGATCCCGCGCATGTGACCTTTATGCCCGATAGCGACAACGTGCTGCCCATTACCGATGACGAGTACTTTGACGACGACATCGTGCGCTACTTTATCGACTTTGTGCGCACCGTGTATGGTGAGGAGACGCTTGAGCAGAACCTGGCCTTTATTGCCGAGGCACTCGGCGGCAAGGGCGCCTCGCGCGAGGTCATCCGCGCCTACTTTTTGAAGGACTTCTTTAGGGACCACTGCCTGACCTATAAGAAGCGTCCCATCTACTGGCTGTTCGACAGCGGCAAGAAAAATGGCTTTAAGTGCCTTGTCTACATGCATCGCTATCAGCCCGACCTGTTGGCTCGCATCCGCACCGACTATGTGCATGGGCAGCAGGAGCGCTACCGTGCCCAGATCGGCTATGCCAACGATTCCCTTGCCACCGCCGAGCGCGGCGTGCGCGTGCGTTTGGACAAGCGCGTCAAAAAGCTTAACGACCAGCTCAAAGAGACTATTGCCTTCGAGGAGAAGCTGCACCACTTGGCAGACCAGATGATTAAGATCGACCTGGATGACGGCGTCAAGGTCAACTACGCCAAGTTTCAGGATGTGCTGGCAAAGATTAAGTAACTGCAGATACGGTAAGGATATTCATGCCCAAGATCGATGTAGAAGAACAGCTCAAGCTGCGGTTTTTGCAGCCGTTGCCCTCATGCGCGCCGCGTCGTGTGGTGGTTTGGCACGATGCGGACGGCGAGTTTGCCTCTGAGTTTGAACGTTTGGCCGCCGAGGGCTTCGACGGTGCGGGGACTGATGACGGCGTTATGCCCGTTCACGGTGACTTTGAGCGCCCGGTGCGGTTTGTTGAAGCCTGCGAGGGCCGCATGTTTGCCGTCAAGAAGCTCGTCAACCGCGATGACCTTGTGAGCGATATCTTGCTGTATCGCCGTTGCCCGCGCGGCAGGCTTGAGGGCGATTGGCTTGCCGATGTTGAGCTGTATGCTGACCGGTTTCAAGCTGATTATCTTTCGCTTTTGGCCGATCAGCTGGGTATCGAGAATATCGATGCCGTGCGCGAGAGCCTGCGAGCGCACAAGGCGTTCTTTGTCGCCAAGTCCCGCTGCGCTAAGTTTGTCGCATGCGTTCCACATGCCGCGGGTGCATCCGATATCGAGCTCGGAATCCTTACGGTGATCTTTGGCGGCAAGGAACCGGGCGACGCGCGGCCCGCGTTTGTATTGCGCGGCTGCATGGCCACGCTGCTGCACGAGGGTCCCGAGGCGCTGGCCGCGCTGGTGGATAAGTACTGTGTGCGCGATGTTCTCGCTGCCTTTATGCTGCGCTGTTATGGGTTTGATGGACCGCTGCACGAGCGTGATTCACTGCTTATGCTTGCATCCCATGTGCTTCTTACGGCGGCATCCACCGCACTTCCCGAGGGAGCGCTCAAGGGGCTCGAAAACTATATGGCTCCCGCCTACGGCCCCTATTGCCTTGAGGCGGTGCGTACGTGGGACCAGACCGCCGATACCCAGGCATCGAGCGAGGACCTATTTGAGATTTGCCGTTTGGTTGAGGACGCCCGCGGACTCTTTGCACGGTTCGAGACCTTGCCGATCGATGTGCTGACCTCGCTTGATGTGTTTCCGTGCGTCAATGAGGCCGTGCTCTCGCAGCTGTTCTGCTCGTTTGCCCAGGGCGCGGACCGTGTTGAGGATGCGCGCGCATTTGCTGCGCGTCGCTGCGACCTAAGCTGGTACCGTCGCGTTGAGAGCTACTTTGACCTGCTTGCCGCTGTGGCCGATATGTGCGCGTTTAGGCAGGCGCACGCGGGCGGCTTCCATCTGGCGCAGCCCCAGCAGGTGTGGGATGCCTACACGTCCGATTGGTATGCCATGGATGCCGCCTATCGTCATATGTGCACCGCGTATCTGCGGGCGCGCTCCGTCGAGTGCGATGTACTCGAGGAACCTGCCCGAGCTGTGGTGGATTGGGCAGAGAATCTCTACAGTAACTGGTTCTTGGCCGACGCCAATACCTGCTGGGCGGCCGCTGCAAAAGGGGAGTGGGCCGATTGCGGCTACATCGATGGCCCTGCGCGGCAGGATGAGTTCTACTGGCATGTGCTGCCCACCTTTGTGGGCTCTGCCAAAACGACAGTCACTATCGTGAGCGACGCGTTGCGCTATGAGGTGGCCCGCGACGTTGCGGCGCTGCTCGAGCGCGAGCGCGGAGGCAACGTCAAGGTCTCTAGCATGCAGGCGGTCTTTCCCTCCATTACCGAGGTGGGCATGCCCGCGCTGCTGCCACACCAAGCGCTTAAGCTTGCAGCGGATGGCTCGTTTGTGTTGGCTGACGGCATGCCCACTGCCACGACTCCGCAGCGCGAGGCCGTGCTTGCCCACGTTGAGCCCACGGCCCGCGCTTTACGCTCGAGCACATACCTCAACATGACGGGAACCGAACGCAAGACGCTGCTCAAGGACTCAAAACTCGTCTACCTCTATCACAACAAGATCGATGCCACGGGTGAGAAGGCCGCTACGCAGGATGACGTCTTCGGTGCCTGTGCGGACGCCGTGGAGGAACTTGCTGCATTGGCGCGTCGCGTGTGCACCGACGCCCCGGGCGCGCGTGTTGTTATAACGGCGGACCACGGCTTTATCTACACGCGTCGGGAGCTCAGCGAGTGCCAGATGCTCGGCAAGCCGGACCTTCCCGTCCTTGACGCTCCCGTCATGTGCGGCAAGCGTCATCTGGTGGTTCCCAACGAGGCCGTGGGCGAGCTTTCGGACGAGGTACGCGAGGTGTTTGTTAATGTTGACATGGGACGTTTGGGCGCCGGTTTTGAGGGATTTGCCCCGCGCGAGAACGTGCACTTCAAGCGTCCCGGCGGCACTAACAACTACGTCCACGGCGGCATGAGCCTGCAGGAGCTCTGCGTGCCCGTTATCGGATTTTGGCGTGCGCGCTCGGGTTCCAAGGACTTTGTCGATACGCGCGTGGCGACGCTGCGCGTGCTAAGCGAGGGACGCCGAGTGACCAACTCGCTCTTCTCGGTCAACTTGATCCAGGAAGAACCCGCCCAAGGCAAGGTCTTGCCGTGCGAGTATGAGCTGGTGTTTACCGACGCAAGCGGCAACGAGGTGAGCGATACAGTCAAGGCGCATGCCAACAAGACTTCTGCTAACTCGCAGGAGCGCGTGGTGCATGCCAAGTTTGCGCTGCGTGCAGCGGATGGATTCTCGGCCAAGGGTCCGTACTATCTGGTCTGCCGCGAGCGCGAGACGGGCAAGATCGTTTGGCGCGAGACGTACACCATCGCTGTTTCGTTTGCACCTGTTGCTGATTTTGGTTTTTAGGAGTGTGCCCTATGTTTGATAGCAATGACGACGATCTGTGGGAAGTTCCCTCGATTGATGTGGATGTGCCGGTGGATGCTGCGGCGGTTGTGGAGGCTGCGGCGCCTGCCCCGGAGCCCGTTGAGGCCGCGGTGACCGGCGAGGAGCCGGCGGAGCCTGCGGTGCCCGCCGAGGACGAATCCTCGACCGATGGCTATGACCAGGCCGTGGACGAGGCCCCCGAGGACGACGGCTACGACATGGATGGGCTGGACGGCAAGCTGCTCGAGCACTTTGCTGGCAAGATCGTGCGCAAGGACCTGACGGCTCTTATGAAGCGCGGCGCCAACGTGCCCACCTTTGTGCTGGAGTATCTGCTGGGCATGTACTGCTCAACTGACGACGAGGATGCCGTGGCAGAGGGTTTGGAGCGCATCCGCAGGATCCTCGCTGATAACTACGTGCGCCCCGACGAGTCCGAGCGCATTAAGTCCAAGATCCGCGAACTGGGCCGCTTTACCATCATCGATAAGGTGACGGCCAAGCTCGACGAGTACAAAGATATCTACGTGGCGTCGTTTGCCAACCTGACCATTGAGCCGTTTGTGATGCCGGCCGAGTACGTGCGTGACTATTCCAAGATTCTGCAGGGCGGCATTTGGTGCATTATGAGCATCGAGTATCGTCACCCCTTGGATGAGGAAGACGAGTTTGGCATGGAGGTCTTTGGCGACGATGCACCGCGTCGCTCCAAGGCCAAGCGCAAAAAGCGCGGACCCGAGGACTCTCCGTTTAGCGTGGCGTCGCTCACGCCCATCCAGATGCCCAATCTGGACCTGGATGCCATGGTCGACGAGCGCCAGTACTTTACGCGCGACGAGTGGCTCAACATGCTGCTGCGCTCCGCTGGCTATGAGCCTAGCGAGCTTTCCGAGAAAGAGCGCCTGCACTTTATCGAGCGTATGGTGCCGCTCATCGAGCGCAACTACAACCTGTGCGAGCTGGGTCCCCGCGGTACCGGTAAGAGCCACATCTACAAAGAGGTCTCGCCCTACGCCATTTTGCTTTCGGGCGGCCAGACCACCACGGCCAACCTGTTCGGCCGCATGAACTCCATGCGCGCCGACCGCGTGGGCTTGGTAGGTCACTGGGACTGCGTGACGTTCGACGAGGTCGCCGGCATGCGGTTTAAGGACACCAACGCCGTGCAGATCATGAAGGACTACATGGCGAGCGGCAGCTACGCGCGCGGCCGCGACCAGATTAACGCCGATGCCTCCATGGTCTTTGAGGGCAACATCAACGACACCGTGCAAAACGTCCTTAAGACCACGCACTTGTTTGATCCGTTCCCGCCGGAGTTTAACAACGATTCGGCCTTCTTCGACCGCATCCACTATTACCTGCCGGGCTGGGAGATTCCCAAGATGCGCTCGAGCCTGCTGACCGGGCATTACGGTCTGATTACCGACTGTCTGTCGGAGTTTTGCAAAGAGATGCGCCGCAAGGACTTTACGCACCATATCGACCGTTACTTCCGCTTTAACAGCGACTTTAACAAGCGCGACGAGATCGCCGTGCGCAAGACCTTTAGCGGTCTGGCCAAGCTGCTGTTCCCCGACGAGGCCATGGACAAGGACGATGTGCGCTGGCTGCTGGACTACGCCATCGAGGGCCGTCGTCGCGTAAAGGAACAGCTCAAGATTATGGCGGGCGTCGAGTTTATCGACGTCAACCTGGGCTATATGGATGCCGACAACCCGCAGGACGTGCACGTTGTGCGCGTGCCCGAGCAGACCGAGGACACGCTGATTCCCGATGGGCCTCTGCTGTCCGGCCACGTATTTGGCGTGGGCAGGTCGCAGGGCGGCGAGGTTGCCGTGTACAAGCTGGAGAACAAGGCCGTTGCCGGCGAGTGCAAGTTTAAGCACGAGGGCGTGGCCTTTAACAAGCCGGTGCGCGATACGCTGGAGGCCGCGTTCGACAACTTTGTGAACCTGGCGAACCGCGTGGCGCCGGGCATGCACATTGGCTCCAAGGATTACCTGCTGTTCTACAACGACCTGCAGAGCAAGGGCCTGTCCGAAGAAGTTTCGCTCGCCGAGTTTGTGGGCCTGTGCTCTGCGGCGTGCAACCGCCCGGTGATGCCTGCGCTGGCGGTTCCGGGAATCTTGCGCATGTCGGGTTCTATGGACGAGATCCGTGGGCTCGAGGACATTATGCGCGTGGCCAAAAACGCTGGTGCCAAGCGCGTGATTTTGCCGCTGAGTGCTATTGCGGGTTTGCAGAATGTTTCGTCCGAGATTATTTCGGGGTTGAGCCCGGTGTTCTACATGGATGGCGACCCGGTCGACGCCGCGAAGAAGGCACTGGATCTGTAGAAGTGCGGGCGAGCGGGCTTGAGTGCGCGTGGGGCCGCGGGCGTGTTGGTGCGTAGCGCGTGAGGAGGCCTTGCCATGGCGGGCGAGCGTTCTGTTGGCGAGCTGCTCGACGAGCTGTTTGGCTTTGAATCGGTAGGCAAGCGTCAGACGGCGCTTGAGCAGTACGATCGCGGGGAGCTGGTGCGCAAGGCGCGCTCCCGTGAGCTGTTGGGTGTGCTTAAGGGCGTCGAGGCTTCCGAGCACGCTGCGCGCGAGTCTGCCGTGCGGGCTGTTGACGGGTATGTTCGCCGTGTTGAGGGCGCCGCGCTTGCACGCGCTCGCAAGCAGGCGGGCATTGTTGGACCGCTACGGATGGAGCGCCGCTATGCTGCCTTTTTGCGCATGGAGGAGAAGGCCGAGTTGCTGGCCCGTTTGGAGCAGACGCTTGCGTTTATCGAGGTAAAGCTGCGCGTCAATACGGCGGACAGGGTTCGCGCGGCGTACGATGCCGCGGGGGCTTTGGTGTTGCAGGACGCGGCGCGTTTGAGCGACGTGCACGTTGCCGAGGCCGTGTCTCTGGATGCCGATCTGCTGTGTACGCAGCTGGAGCAGATGCGCTGTGCCGCCGACGCGACGGACCTTGCGGGCATGATCACAGCGACGTTTGAGTCCGAGCTGAGTGCGACGGGGTCGCAGGGCGCCGACGGGTTTACGGGCGATTTGGCTGGCGATGTTGCTGGTGACGTGGCGTTGGAGCGTGAACTTAGCAATGTGCGCGGCGCTGCGCAGCGAGCGCGCTTGGCGGCGCAGGCGTATCGGGCCGAGCGCGCCGCCCGCGTTGCGGGGAGCACGGTTGATCCGGTATCGTTGTCCGAGTCTGCGTGCGTTGCGTGCGAGACGGCGTGTGATGCCGGGGAGCTTTCCGAGTTGCTCACTCAGGTTAAGAAGTCGTTTGAGACCTACGTCGTGTTGTTGCCGACGGCGGGTTATTCTGCGCGTTTGGCACGGGCTCGCCGCACGGCATTTGTTGCGGCACGAGCTATTTAGACTACGATTCACGGCTTGACGAAGACGTGCTGGTGGGCGAGTACGATGGCACTACAAGGCATGATGTTCGCCGTGAGGTTCCGATTCCCGAGCTTGTGGATGAGGCTTCTGCCGAGGGCGGCGATTCGCTCGAGGTTGCCGTGGCACGCATGTGCGAGTTCAATGGAAGCCGTTACGATGGCGTGCTGGATGAGGATCCCGCGCGTCATGTGAATGCGTTTTGGTATGGACTCAAAAAGCTCAGCCCGTGGGGCGTTTGGCTGTGCAGATGGACGACAAGCAAGTGGCGGCTTTTGTTGCTGCCGTGGATGAGCTTGGCACTGCTGAGTAGAGTCCTGGTCTGGTAGGAGGTTTCACCATGAAGAGCGAAGTTGATGTAGACCAGCTGCGCGAGAGCCTGCTCGATCGCGCTGGGAGCGCGGCGGGCGTGGGCTTTCCCGCTGCCATGCTCGACGTAGTGGATATCGAGGACGAGTCGCCCCAAGAGCTCCTAGCCCGAGCCGAACGCGAAGGCCTCGACCTCCGCGACTTTGCCGTCGATGACGACTGCGGAGCGTCTGACGACTGGTGACCCCGGGTCAGTTCATCCTTTTCTTCCTGAGATATAAGAGAAATCCCTTTTTGAACGTCCTTCGGGTTCCAAAAAATAGCCGATCAGTCTTTGTATCTTCCTTGCTGTCAAACTTGATAGCCGTTAGCTCGATCGTACAGATGTAGTCAGCAACTTGGAATAGCCGGTAGGCTCGTGGTGTGGCTTCTCGGTATACGATGACATCCCTTGCTAGAACGTACTCAAGCGCAGAATGAATGACCTCCGTTACAATCGGTTGGCCGTTGTCGTAGTAAATCTTAACGGTGTCGTATCGCTGGAAGAATTCCAGATGGTCGAAAAGTTCAACTGTGAGGTCTCGCCTCATTCTCTCCGCGAGACCGTTTTGATTGCCGGCGAATTCGCTCATTCGGTATTGCAGACAGAGATAGCGTATGGGGAGATGCTGAATGAACGCGCGAAATGCGCTCAACATGTGCCTTCGCTGCTCCTTGGGAAGATCTTTGTAGTCGCCGTTTCCATTCAGTAGGGGTCCTGCATGAAAAGGCGTATTGGGAAGCGAGGACTGCGACAGGGCGCGCTCGTAGCGGTCAATGCGTTCAACGATTGCATCGTTTTGATCGTGAAAAACGAGGGTGACGAGGTAGTAGTTGGAGACGCCTCCGAGGTCGCCAGATTCGTCAACAAAGACGGAGAGTTCGCTCATGATGGGCCTCCATTTTTGCAAAAAAATGCCGGGGGTAAGACCCCGGCTCTTGGAGGCCCCTCTTTTGGAGGGAACCGTATTCTTTATACCATGAGATAAGGGGTGCTTTCAAGTAATATTATAATAAGCAAACATATGTTCGTCAAACTACCTGCGAAAAGTCCTTAGCCGTCCAGAGGTGGGTAGAGCGGCTCGTAAATTGCTGACGCAATGGGCCGGCGTTTTCCCGAGAAGTATTTAGTCTTGACTAGCATAAACAATGCCGGGGGACATCCCCCGGCTCTTGGAGGTCCCTTTATTCGAGGGTACCGATTTCTTTATAGAATGAGATCGGACGGCTTTCAAATGGCGCCATGTGGATGGGATGGCGCGCCTGATAAAGCCCTCAATGAATGGCATCTAACTAGCGTTCGTGATATAAAGAAATCGGTCATCTCAAAAGAGAGGGCTTCCAAGTGCCGGGGACGTTTTCCCCGGCTTTTTTCATTTCGGTGTCAATTCAAATGTTTTTCAACCCATCCCCTCAATAACTTGCGGTGAAATAGGGACTGAAATGGCTGTTCAGAAGCTTATTCAATCCCTATTTCACCGCAACTTATGGGTGGGGATGGCTACGATGCTAGTGTGGCGATGACGGCTTCGTCGCCGGCGTATATTAGGGTGTTGCCGTCTGGGATGATCGTCTGGCCGTCGCGTTTGAGCATCACGACGATAAAGGGATGCTTGCCTTGCGGCACATCGCGCAGGCGCTGGCCGGCCAGGCGACCGTGGGGAGTCACGGTGACCTCGCGCAGCGTAACCTCGGCACGCTCCTCAAACGTCGGCGCGGCCATCACCAGCAGATCTCCTTCCTGGATCACGGTGTCGCCATTGGGCAGTACCGGGTGCGCCCCGTCGCGCAGCACCAGGACCACGAGCATGTCCGTCGCGCTGCCAATATCGGCGAGCGAGCGCCCGGCAAACGGATGGCCAGCACCCACCTTGAGCTTGACGAACGACATGCCGTCTTCGTCGCGATAGTCGTTAAAGGTGCGGCGCACGTCGCCGGTCGCATCGATCATATCGAGCTTCTTCGCCACCGCCGGCAGCAGCGAGCCTTGCACCACAATGCTCGACACGGCAATCACAAACACCAGGTCAAATAGGTCGTGGCCACCGGGAACGCCGGACACTACGGCAAAGAGGCTAAAGACGACCGATGCTGCTCCGCGCAGGCCCGCCCAGCTTACGAGCGCCACCTGGCGAGGGTTTGTCTTAAAGGGCGCCAGGAGCACGCCGACGGCGATGGGGCGGCTCACGAAGAGCATAAACGCCATGAGCGCCAGGCCCGGCAGCAGCATCTGCGGCAGGCGTGCGGGCGTTACGAGCAGGCCGAGCAAGAAGAAGATCGTCATCTCGGCCATCTCGGTGAGGGTGTCAAAGAAGTGTGCCATCTCGACCTTGCCGGTGATGTCGCTCGCACCCAGCACAATGCCAGCCAGGTACACGGCCAAAAATCCGTTGCCCCCCAGGTAGCTCGGCAGCGCGTAGGCGACGATGGCCACGGCGAACAAAAAGATGGTCTGAGCGCCCTCGGCCGTTGCGTGCGCGCGTTCAATCAGGCGGCCCGCCGCCCAGCCGATGGCAAGGCCCAGGCCCGCGCCCAGGATAATCTGCTTGGCCAGCAGTGCGGGAATGTTGATGTCGCCGCCGGCCGCGAGTGTGGCGAGCACGGCGGTGAGCATGTAGGCGACGGGGTCGTTGGAGCCCGATTCGACCTCGAGCAGCGAGTCGGTGCCACCTCTCAGCGACAGGCTGTGCTCACGCAGTACGCTAAAGACGCTCGCCGCGTCGGTGGATGCCACGACCGATCCCAGCAGCAGGACGCCGATCCAGTCGAACCCCAGCGCGAAGTGGGCGAACGCGCCGGTGATGCCGGCAGTGATGACGACGCCGAGCGTGCTCAGCAGCACCGCTGGCGCAGCGACGGGCTTGGCGCGGTCGATATTGGTGTTAAAGCCGCCGTAGAACATGATGAACAGCAGCGCCGTGCTGCAGACGGTTTCGGTAAGCGCATAGTCGCTAAAGTCGATATGCGCCGGGCCGTTGACGCCCAACAGCATGCCGAGCGCGATAAAGATGAGCAGGGTGGGGAAGGGGAGTTTTTTGCCGACGGGTTTGATGGTCAGGCACAGAATAATAACGAGGCCGATAAAGAGAAGGATCTGGTTCATGGATGGTGTCCGCTCCTGGGTGGTTGGCGTGGCACGGTCAGTTGTCTGCGGTTATTTGTACCCAAAGATGGTGGGTTTATGGGGTTGGATTGCGGGCGTGCGCGATATCGTCATAGACGGCTTCCGTCTTTGCCTCTGCTCGGAAACCCTTTCCAGCTTTATTGCAACGGAGTACAATGGGTAAAGTTTAAGTTCAACTTGAAGTTTTAGTTGCGGCGCCGGGCTTCGGCCGCAATGCAAGGAGAGGCGTACCATGGCGATCTATGTGACATCTGATGCTCACGGGCACGTGCGTGCGCTTGACGAGGCCCTGTCCAAGATTTCGCTGGCGTCCGACGACACGCTGTACGTGCTGGGCGACATGATCGATCGCGGGCCCGATCCGGTTGGCGTTATTAAGCTCGTGCGCTCGCTGCCCAACGCTCGCGTGCTCAAGGGCAATCACGAGCAGATCATGCTCGATACCATCATTGGCCAGGATCCGCTCGATGCCGAGACCTGGGATATCAACGGTGGCTGGACGACGCGCGAGCAGCTCAACGGCATGGAATTTGAGGCATACGAGGAGCTCGTGCGATGGATGGCCGCGCTGCCGCTCTACGCGGTGGTCGAGACCGAGGAGCGCCCGTATCTGCTGGTGCATGCTGGAATCGAGATGAAGGCGGCGCGCGCGTTTTTGCTTGAGCATGGCGTCGATTGTGCCGATGGCGTCGGAGCGGTGGATGCCGATCGCGAGCTGCTGCAGCAGATGCTCCACCTGCGCGAGGAGCAGACCTTCCTGTGTTCCTGCCCGCTCTCGCTCGGCTACGCCTACGACCTG
>URGG01000020.1 GCA_900547345.1 uncultured Collinsella sp.
TGCGCGGTCGCCTCTCGCCCGCGAAGCGGGCCGTTTTTTTCCGCCAGTTTCCCCAGGAGGTGCACGTGAGCGGCGTCTACCAGCGCAACCGCGAGGTTTCCGAGTACAAGTTTTTCACTCAAGCAATCGCCATCCGCGTGGAGGTCAACAAGCTGATGGCGTCGTCCTCCGTGGTTCCGAAGGCCTATCGTCTGCTGAACGCGGTGCCCACGGTGGAGACGGCGCGCAGCATCGTGTACAACGTCAACCGCGCCGACTGCTTCTACCCCAACACCTCGTTCAACGCGCTGGAGAGGAAACGCTACCTGACGCTGGCCATAGCTGACTGCGAGCAGCTGATGCTGGACATGCAGTGCCTCATGGATATCGGCCTGCCCGTGAACGCCAACCGCTTCGAGGAGCTGGCGGCCATGGTCGAGGAGGAGATCAGGCTGCTGAAGGGCGCACGCAAGAACGTGCGCGTGACGGGCAAGAAGTCCACCGAGGAGCGCATAGCCGAGGCCGAGGCCGAGCTAGAGCGCCTGCGTTCGCTATAATGGGCGGCGGTCGCGCCTTGTTTATCGGTACAATTGGTGGCTGCGTTCCGTCATGGGTGGCTCCTCGTCCAACGTGTGCTACGTCAACAACAACGGCAATGCCAACTACAACTCGGCGACGAACGTCTGGGTTCGCCCCCGCCCCGGATTCCTTTACTGCCAGACCGAGTAGGCCCCAGGGCCGAAAGCAGAGCGCGGAGAGGAAGGAAGGCGCGACCGTCGGGCTCACGCCCGTAAATACGCACCCCGCGAGGGTGGCCGGACGCTGCTTGCATGGCGCGGCGCTCCGTGGCTTCGCCGCGTTTCATGGCCATACCTCAAGCGGCTGTCAGAGCCACATTGAAAGCCGTGCGGGGTGCCTTCTGTGAACTCCGAGCAAAGGCGGGCGGCGCGCCGGAAGCGCCGCGAGGAGAAGCGGGCCAAGGCCAAGGCCGAGCGCGTCAAGGCGTGCACGCTTGAGACCGTGGCCGACCTCAACAGCCTGTGCAAGGCTTCCAAGCAGGCCGCGCGCGGCGTGATGTGGAAGGCGTCCACGCAGCGGTACATGAAGGACTACCTGCGCAACGCCGTCCTGTCCCGCCGCGACCTTTTGGAGGGCCGCGACATATGCCGGGGCTTCATCCGCTTCGACCTATGGGAGCGCGGCAAGCTGCGCCACATCAGCGCCGTGCACTTTCCCGAGCGCGTGGTGCAGAAGTCGCTGTCGCAGAACGCGCTCGTGCCCGCGATCGTGCCCACCCTCATAGCCGCGAACTCCGCGAACATAAAGGGGCGCGGCACCGACTACGCCCTGAAGCTGCTCAAGCGCCACCTGGCCGACCACTGGAGGCGGCACGGCCGCGAGGGCTACATACTGCTCGGCGACTTCTCCGACTACTTCGCGCGCATAGCGCACCAACCCGTCAAAGACCAGGTGGCCTCCGCGCTGCTAGATCCGCGCGTGGTCGCCTTGGAGCACCGCCTGATAGACGCGCAGGGCGATGTGGGCCTGGGGCTGGGCAGCGAGCCGAACCAGATATGCGCCGTAGCGCACCCCAACCGCATTGACCACTACGTAATCGAGATGCTGCTCCCCGAGGCCTACGGTCGATATATGGACGACTTCTACCTGATACACGAGTCCAAGGACTACCTGCAGGTGTGCCTGCTGCTCATAGAGCGCAAATGCGCCGAGCTGGGCATCGAACTGAACCCGCGCAAGACCCGCGTGGTGAAGCTCACGCGCGGGTTCACGTGGCTGAAGAAGCGCATCTTCTACACGGACACGGGCCGCATAGTCGTGAAGCCGTGCCGAGACTCCATAACGCGGGAGCGCCGCAAGCTCAAGAAGATGGCCCGCATGGTCGCCGATGGCATCATGACCCCTGAGCAGGTGGAGCAGAGCCACCAGAGCTGGCGCGGAGGCATGAAGCGGCTGGACGCGCACCGCAGCGTGCGGGCCATGGACGCGCTGTACCGCAGCCTGTTCGGAAATCCCGCGGGGGGGGTTGCTCAATGCAATCCAAACCTGGAGGCGACACGGATGGGAACATGCCCCTACCCTAGCAACGGAAGGAGCGACCCATGACGGAACAGGAAATCGCCGGGGAGATCAACGGCTACAAACAGCAGCTTGAGCAGAGCGACTACAAGGTCATGAAGGCGGTGGAGCGCATCTTCTCCGCATCGTCCATCACCGACCTGCTCTCGGCCATCGCCGCAGCTGCCAAGGAGGTGGCCGAGATCATCTCGCAGCGCCAGACGTGGCGCGACCGCATCAACGAGCTGGAAGCCATGGAGCCCGACCAGCCGGAAGCGCCGCAGGAGTAGCGAGCGCCCCTTCGGGGGCGCTTTTCTTTTGCCCGGCGACACCTCGCGGACAATCGCGGCAGCGATTCGAGGAGGTGAGAAAACGAATGACCGACGTGCTGGAAATCTTCGCGCCGTACGGCCCCGGGTCGCTTTTCGGCGCGCTGCTCGTCCTAGTGGTCCTGTACTTCGGCAAGCAGTTCCTCGAAGAGTTCAAGGCCCAGAACGAGCGCAAGGCGAACATCGACCTCAAGCGCGAGGAGCGAAAGCAGGACGAGGTGAACGAGCGGGCGCAGCGCGACCGCGAGCGCAGCCAGATGGAGGGCCGCATCGCCGCGCAGATGGAGCGCAGCAACGCGCTGATGGAGGCTATGAAGGCGCTCATGGAGTCCGTCGTGACCTCCAACGAGGTGCTGCACGCCGACCTGGCAAACAGCCAGGCGCGCAGCCAGGGCATGGCGGCGAAGGTCGACCACATCGCCGACCGCGTTGACCTGCTCTACAAGGAATCGGCTCGATAGAAAGGAATCCGAAATGACAGAAATGCAAGCAATCGCAGCCATCGTGCTGTCTTTCGCCGTGCCGTTCGCGGTGCAGCTGATCAAGACCGAGGCCATGACCGGCAAGGCCGCGCGCATCCTGGCGCTGGGCTGCTCGCTCCTGGCGGGCGTCGTGACCGGCTTCGTGGGCGGCGTGCCCGCAGACCCGGGCGCATGGGTCACGTGCGCCTTCGCCGTGGTAGGCGGCGTGCAGGCGGCCTACACGCTGTTCAAGTCGGTAGGCATCACATCCAAGTGGCTCGACGCCCTGTTGGGCGTGACCGTAGGCGGGGAGGAGTAGGCAATGGCTAAACTGTTCATCATCTGCGGCCACGGCGCTGGCGACCCCGGCTGCTGCGCAGGCGGCTGCACCGAGGCCGAGCGCGTTCGCGCCCTGGGCCAGCGAATCAAGGAACTGGGCGGTTCCGAGGTCGAGCTGGGCGATACGTCCCGCAACTGGTACGCCGACGGCGGGCTTAACCGCCTGAACACCGACGCGCCAGTGGTGGAGCTGCACATGGACGCCAGCGGCATCGCCACGGCCCACGGCGCGCACGTCATCATCAAGGAGGGCTTCGAGCCTGACGAGTACGACAATGCGCTGGCCGACAAGCTGGCGGCGTTCATGCCCGGACGCTCCGAGAAGCTGGTGCGCCGTTCCGACCTCGCGAACCCGAACCGAGCCGCCGCGCGCGGCATCAACTACCGCCTGTGCGAGAACGGCTTCATCGACAACGACGGCGACCGCGAGAAGTTCAACGGCAACCTGGACGAGCTGGCGCGCATCTACCTGGAATGCTTCGGCATCACTGCTGGAAGCGCCCCCGCAGCCGTCCCGCAGCCGCAGCCTGCGCAGCAGGAAACGACCGAGAACTTCGGCGGCACCTACCGCTGCACTGTGGACTACCTGCGCGTGCGCGACGCCCCCGGCCTGGGCGGCACCGAGGTGGCGCACTATTCCAGCGGCGAGACCGTGACGCTGGATAACTGGTACAAGATCGCCGACGGCTACGTGTGGGGCCGATACACGGGCTACAGCGGCGCAACGCGCTACATCGCCGTGGGCAAGGCCACGGGCAAGCCAGAGGCCGACGACTATCTGGTGAAGGTGGGATAGGCCATGCCGTACCCGAGCCCCGCAGACGAGGAGCGCAACGGCGGGTGCGGCCCCATCCTCGCGGCGGTCGTCCTGCTGTTCATCGTCCTGGCCGCCGCCAGCTGCGCGTCGCAGGCCATGGGAGCGCAAGACGTGACCGTGAGGCAAGCCCGCACGGACGGCCCCATATACGACCTGCCCGAGGGCATCGGCCAGGAAATCGTGTGCGACGAGCACAACCGCGAGTACCTGCTGCTGACCACCGAGCAGGGCGGCGTGTTCCTCATGCCGTACATGGACGAGGACGGCGAGCAGGAGATCATGCCGCAGGCCTAGAACGCAAAGAAGCCGCCCCGTATGGAGCGGCTTCTTTCTATCTGACGAGCAATACGAACGCCCGCCTAACGACGAACACGCGTATGTGTTCGCCTACTGAACAGTTGGTGGAGGCGCGGAGAATCGAACTCCGGTCCACGAAAGCCCCCTGATTGGCATCTCCAAGCTCAGTCGCTGGTTTAGTCTCGGACGCTTTGCGCGCAGCGACACGCTCGCGGCGTCCTAACCGGTTCGGTCTTAGCCTGCGCCATACCGATTACGTGCGCAGGAGCATTCCCCTAAAATGACGTCGCGCCGGTGTCGGGGAAATCACCGGGTTGACGCGCCGCTATAAACTAAGCAGCGAGAGCCATAGGCTCAAAAGAAGAGTTGTTGTCAATTCAATTTGACGGTACCCCTGTTTAACGAGGCGAGGAGACCTCGGCTTGCTTCCTCTCTCAGAGCTATCGTGTCGAAACCAGTCGCCCCCGAATGTCGGGAAAGTCTGGATGGTATCGGGCACGAATACCCAACACCCGTCGACTTTTCAAGGAACATGCAGGGCGAGCCCCGCTTGTGGAGTGTTATCTTACCACGTTCTGAAAGCGGACAGCTGTTCTATGCACGAGCTGTGAAGACCCCAATGTGCGCCGCACTTCGCACTTTTGCTACCGATCGCGTAACGTATATTTTCGCCAAGCAAAATTGACCCGTCGAAAGGACCGTTATGGATACCAAGCAGCAGCTCGTCAATGCCCTCGCAGGCCTGGGCTCAACCATTACCGAAGCTATGGATGTCATCGAGGGCTTTGTCCCCTGCGGACATCCCGCCCTCACAGTATCGAACGCACTCGTCGCGCTGGACGCCGACGATGATGCAGCTCTCGCCCAGCAGCTTGAGACCGTCGAGGGCTTTATCGACCACGTGAGTGAGAACCGCGGCGTGTCCGCCTACCACAGCATCGAGGTCGAGGTCGCGGGCCCCAAAGCCGATCTGCTCGCAGCAATCCGCGAGGTAGGCGCCCTTATGCAGACCGCAGGCGTCAAGAACACCCAGGTCAACGAGTGGGTCTACCGCAGCCTGGCAGCACTCGACAGCTCCGACGAAAAGGCAGCCGAGCAGCTCGCAGAAAGTCCCGCCATCAAGGCCGAGCTTTTGTAAATAGCAGACGCGGGCCCCTTGGCGCATCGTCGTCCAAGAGGCCCGCAAACAGTTCGCGTCAACCGATAGCCGCGCCACCACGTTCGGCCAAAGCCAGAATCGGCATCATTTGGCGCGGGGTCTTTGCTGCAAGATCGGCATGTTCGAGCAGCTTGCGATCGTTAGTTACCAAGTAATCGACCTGTGCGCGCTTGCACGCGGCGAGCACCAAATTGTCCTCGTAATCGCGATGAAGCGCTAAGTATTTGTCGGCCAGCCAAAGGTCCGACGCATCTGCACCCACGGCCGTGGCGTTTTCGGTCATGTTCCGCACAAACGCCAGCGCCGCATCGCCAATTGCACGGGCAGATGCCTCGTCGAGCGCTCCCCCGCTGGCAAGAACTCTACGCTTCAGCTCGTGTTGGACAACGTACAGCACGTCCTTGGCGATATGCACCGGAAAGAACAGCAACGCCCCCGTCTCCGTCGCCCGCCCAATAAACGCACGCGCGGCAAGCGACTCGGCATGGTCGGCGCAAAACGAATCGACCCATACGTTAGCGTCCACCATGATCTTGAGAGGCGCTCCACTCACTGGATCATCCCCTTTTGGCGATAATGCTCATCCATGGCGTCGGAATAGATTGTGTCCCAACCGCGATCGTCGGATACGGGCGACGCAGCGATGCCCAAATCTGCATAAAGCCGGTCTGCCGCTGCCCACGACGCGGCGAACGGCGTATCGGGCGCGACGGTCTGCTGCCGGTCGTCGACGGCCGCAAGCACTTCCTCGCACTGCCTGCCACCCTGTGCGACCTTGGCCACGACTTTTTTGATGAGCTCGGGCAGTGACCCGCCCGAAAGCCGTAGCACCTCCTCGGCACGGTTCTTGACCTGGCGATCTACGCGAACGTTCACCTGCGCCATGCCGCCAACGGTAGCCATCTCAACCTCACCTTCAGCATTTACTAGCATTGCTAGCACAAGCATATATCCGAGCTAACATCTCGTCAAACAAAAGAAGGCCTGCACCCTGGCGGCTGCGGTGCCACCCGAATGCAGGCCATACACTCAATCGAAAACGCTAACGCAGGTAAGCCTTCGCATTGCTCAGGCTGTAGGCAATCGTTGAGCCGTTGTGCAGCAGTGACGACGCCTGCGGAGTAATCATGCCGGTAATACCCAATGCCAACAGCGCCGAGTTGGTGAGCATCACCTTGGAATACGAACTCGTCAGACGGTCGATAAGCCCCTGGCTCATGCGGCGCAGGCGCACGATCGCGGCGAGATCCGTGTCGGTCAGGATGATATCGGCGACCTCCTTGGCGATGTCGCTTCCACCGCCCATGGCCAGACCCACATCGGCCAAACCAAGCGCCGGTGAGTCGTTGACGCCGTCGCCCACCATGGCAACATGGCGCCCCTCGCGCTTAATCCGCTCCACATAGGCGTACTTGTCCTCGGGCAGCAGCTCGGCCTTAAACTCGTCGACGCCTGCCTCGCGAGCAATGCGCTCGGCCGTACGCTCCGAGTCGCCCGTGAGCATGACCACGTGCTTAACGCCCAACGCGTGCAAGTCGGCGATGGCCTCGCGGACCCCGGGCTTAAGCGGGTCCTCGATACCGAGCACGCCCACAACGGTGCCGTCGACCGCCAGATACAGCGGCGACAGCCCCTGCATCTGGAGCTCGATTTGCTCCTTAATGTCGGACTCGAGTTGCGCACCCTCATCCTCGAATACAAAGTGCGCGGAGCCGATGATGGCGCGACGCTCCTCAATGGACGAAGCGATGCCGTGTGCCACGATGTACTCGACCGCAGTGTGACGCTCGCGGTGCTCGAGTCCACGCTCGCGAGCAGCGTTGACGACGGCGCGCGCCACCGGATGCGGGAAATGCTCCTCCAGGCAGGCAGAAAGGCGCAGGACCTCGTCCTCGCTCCAGCCGTCGGTCGTGAGCACGCAAGCCAGGCGCGGCTGCGCCTCGGTCAGCGTACCGGTCTTATCAAACACAATGGTGTCGGCCTTGGCAAACGACTCAAAGTACTTCGCGCCCTTGACCATCACGCCCATCTTGGCAGCATCGCTCATGGCGGTCATGACGGCGACGGAACCCGTGAGCTTGAGTGCGCACGAGTAGTCGACCATCAGCGCCGCCGAGGTCTTGATGAGGCTGCGGGTGGTAAGCGCAACCAGGCCCGCGAGCAGGAAGTTCCACGGGACGATCTTGTTGGCAAGGTCCTCCATATGCGACTGGCCCTCGGACTTGAGCGAGTCGGCCGTCTGCACGAGCGAGACGATCGAGCGGAGCTTGGTCTGAGCCGTATTGGCGCGCACACGCACCAAGATGCCGCCGTCTTCCACGACGGTGCCGGCGAACACGTCGTCGCCCACGCTGCGCTCGACGGCCAGCGGCTCGCCGGTCAGGGTCGCTTGGTTGACCATAGCGCTCCCCTGCTCGACAACACCGTCGATGCAAATGGACATGCCAGTGCGCACGGCGACCAGGTCGCCGGGCTCAAGCTCGGTCGCGGCAACGCTTACCTCGGTGTCGCCGACGACCTTCTGCGCCTTGTCGGGCACATCGAGCAGCGAGTTGATGAGCTCGTTTTCGCTCATGGCGCGGGTGTAGTCCTCGAGCAGCTCGCCCACGTTGAGTAGGAACATCGTCTGGCCCGCGGTGTCGACGTCGCGTTTGACGAACGAGATGCCGATGGCCGAAGCGTCGAGCACGGGAACGGTCAGGCGCGGCCGCGCCAGCTCATGAAGGGCAGCGCGCAAAAATGCCATATAACCGGCCACGACAAATACCGCACGCAGCGGCGTAGGCAAGAACCAGCGACGTGCGTAATGGGCACCGACGAGTGTCGCCAGGTCCATAACGAGTTTGTGCTTGCGCGGCTCGAGTTGCATCACGTAGCCCGACTTGGCATCGGCGATAGCTTGAGCATCGAGTGCGCCCAGGGCGTCGAGCACGCTTGCGCGGCGCGGCTCGTCGTACTCCAGCGCCATCTGGCCAATGCGGCCATACACGCGCACCTTGTGCACGCCATCGATGTCGCCGCCAAGCTTAAGAAGTGCATCGAGATCGCTCTCTGGCACAGGACCCGCCAATTGAAGACGGGTCCTGCCGGGGATCTCGCTAATAATCGAGAATCTCATAGTTTGTGCCTGGGAGCGTTACTCAGCTGCCTCGTCAGCAGCGGCCTCGCTCTGGGTGATGTAAGCAGCCTCGGCAACCATGTCATCGACATTGGCCTTGGCCTGCTCGACCATGTCCTGGTAGCCGTTCTTGATGCGCATGCCGCACGCGATACCCTGCACGCAGGCATTCTTGACCGGAGCGCTGGTAAGCAGCTTGATGCCGGCCGTGCCAAGCAGAAAACCGCCACCGACAAGCAGGGTATTGAACGTCGACTTCTTCATGTTGCTTCTCCCTTTTGCCGCATTGGACGCGGCACGGTGCCTCAGCACCCGAGTAAACAAGTTTGCTCGAGCACACTTTTGGAAAATAGTTTAGTTTATCTAACTATTAAGGTCAACAAAGGTTAACTTTTTGGAAACTATGGGGGTGAACTCAATATGACAAAGGGACTGCCCCTTTGTCACATTCCTACAGCTGCCAGTCCGCCGACTCCTTTTGCAGTGCGACCATACGGGCAAATTCTCCACCTGCTGCCTTGAGCTGCGCCGGAGCGCCCTGCTCGGCAACCACACCATCCTTGAGTACAACGATTTTGTCGGCATTTTCCACCGTACGCATACGGTGAGCAATAACGATAACCGTCTTGCCCGCGAGCAGGCGGGAAAGCGCCTGCTGAACCACGGTCTCGTTCTCGACGTCCAGGCTCGCCGTGGCCTCGTCCAAAAGGACGATGGGGGCGTCCTTAAGCAGCGCACGAGCGATGGAGATGCGCTGGCGCTCGCCGCCAGACAGCTTGGAGCCGTTCTCGCCGATCATGGTGTCGTAGCCCTGCGGCATGCGGTTCACGAACTCGTCGCAGTTGGCGGCACGCGCAGCCGCAAGCACTTCCTCATCGGTGGCATCACGACGCCCGAGGCGGATGTTCCCCATCACCGTGTCGTCAAAGAGCAGTACGTCTTGGAACACAATGGCGTAGTCGCGCAGGAGCACCTCGGGATCCACGCTCGCAACATCCACGCCACCCACGGTAACCTTGCCCGCGGTGGCATCCCAAAAGCGCGCGGCCAGGCGGCTCACCGTAGACTTACCGGAACCCGAAGGACCGACCAGTGCCGTAACTTCGCCTTCCTTGGCGGTAAAGCTCACATCGGTAAGAACTTTCTCGCCGGCGCGGCCGTCCTCGCCCGCACCATATCCAAATGCCACGTGATCGAACACCACATCGTGGCCCGCGGGCTCAAATTTCTCGCTGCCCCGCGCCACGGGCTCTTCCATGATGGAACGCATGCGCTTGGCAGACGACTCGGCGGCAAACAGCTCGGACATTAACATTAACGCCTGGTCAAAAGGCGCATAGATGCGGCTCACCATAAGCAGGAAGGCAAACATCACCAAAAAGTCGACCTGCCCGGAGGCGACCATCGCGGCGCCCGTGACCAGCGTGGTGGCAATGCCCAGACGCAGGATGGCAAAGGCGGAGTTGACCAAAAGCCCGTTAGCGAGCTCGCCCTTGGTGGTCTCATGCTCCTCGGCATCGATCACGGCGTTGAGCCCCTCAAGATAATGGGCCTCCTGGTTGGTGGCGCGGATCTCGCGAACGCAGTCGAGCGTCTCTTGAATAGCCTCGGTAACCTTGACCTTCTCGGCACGCACGCGATCGAACACCGGAGTCATGGGGCCGCGTGTTAGATACAGCACGGCAAAGGCCACGGGAACGCTCCAAAACGCCGCGATCGCCAGCTGCCAGCAAAAGAACAGCGACGCCACGAACACAATGGCGCTTGCGATGATGGCGCCCCAAAGCTCTCCCAGCACGTGGCTGTAGGCGTGCTCCATGGCCTGGACGTCACCCATGATGGTCTCGGTTAAATCGGCCAGATCACGACGACCAAAAAACGACAGCGGCAGTTTGCGCAAGCGCTCGGCAATCTCCATACGCTGCTTGCCGCACTCCTCGTAAAAGATGCAGTAGGTGTAGTAATACTGCTGCCAGTTAGAGGCAAAGAGCAACACGAAAAAGACCAGGAGCCCGCCCACGATCGGCAGGGCATCCGGCAGGTCAGCCCCGCTGGCGAGATGCTCGACAAAACCGGCCATAACCAGGAATAAAAAGCCCATGCCGGCCATGGTAATGAGATTAGTGAGCGTGGTCCAGAAAATGCCGCGTTTTACGCCGGCGACGCCTTTATCGGATAGGAAATACTTCTTTTGGAATGAGGCGAACATTTAGGCCTCGCCTCCCTTCGTGACGACGGCATCCGCGGTCGCTGCAGTGATTTTCCAGCTCGCGGCCTGTTCGTATTCGGCCCACATCTTGGCATACAGACCCTCTTGGGACAGCAACTCGGCATGGGTACCCGACTCCTGCACGCTGCCCTGGTTGAGCACCACGATTTGGTCTGCGCCCACTACAGTCGAGAGTCGGTGCGCAATCATAATGACCGTGCGACCCGCCGCCAGCTTGCTAAAGGCGCGCTGGATGAGCGCCTCGTTCTCGGGGTCGGCAAACGCCGTGGCCTCATCGAGCACCACGATAGGCGCGTCTTTAAGGATCGCGCGGGCGAGTGCCACGCGCTGGACCTCGCCGCCCGAAAGATAAGCTCCGCCGGCACCGAGCATGGTATTGATACCCTGTGGGAGCTTGGCCACAATATCGTCGCACTGAGCTGCGGAGAGGGCCGCACGCACTTCGTCGTCAGTGGCCGTAGGCTTGGAGGCGCGCACGTTATCGGCAAGTGTTTGCCGGAACAGCTGGTTGGTCTGGAACACAAAGGCAACCTGGTCCATAAGCTCGTGCGGATCCATATCGCGAACGTCCACACCGCCTACGAGCACTCGACCCGAGGAGACATCCCAAAAACGCGGGATCAGGCTTGCGCAGGTTGACTTACCGCCACCCGAGGGACCCACCAGGGCGAGGGTGCTACCAGCGGGAACGCTGAAACTCACATGGCTAACGGCAGGTGCTTCGGCACCCTCGTACGTAAAGCTCACGTCCTCAAATCGCACGTCGCCGCCGGCAGGATGCTTGGGTTGCGCGGGCACGGAGAGCCGCTTGGAATCCATGACGCTTCGAATACGAGCCAGCGAATCGGCACTCATCTGAGAGGCCTCGCCCACAAACATGAGCTTGGTCATGGCCGTCGGCACCACGGCCGAAAATATCGCGTAAAACGTGAAGTTGGCCATAAAATGCGCGAAGTCCGTCTCGCCCGGCGCCAACAGCAACGCCACGGGCAACAGGAATGCCACAAGACCATTGAGCGCGGTAAGGTTGAGTACCTGCGGACCTCGACAGAACGTGCCCGAATAGTTTTGTGCCATGTCGGCGTATTCGGCGATCGCATCGTGGAAAGCCTTAAAGGAGTAGACCGTCTGCTGAAACACCTTGACCACGGGGATGCCGCGTACGTATTCGGTGCCGGTCTTGTTCATCTTGACCAGCGCTCCCATGTAGGCCTTCATAAACTCGCCGCCCTTGCCGCCCATCATGGCGGCCATGGCGCCAAACGAAATGGCCACCGAGATGAGGCATGCCGCGCCCAAGCGCCAATCGAGGGCGAAAAGCAGCACGAGCAAGCCCACGACCATGGCGACGGCGCCTGCGATATCGGGCAGCATGTGTGCGAGCAAAGTCTCGGTGGAGGCGGCGCACCCGTCTACAATGCGGCGCAGCTCGCCGGTGGCATGCGTGTCGAAGTAGCCGAGCGGCAGCTTAAGCAGGTGCTCGCTCGTAGTCTTGCGGATATTGGACGCGCAGCGAAACGCGGACAGATGCGTGCACATGAGCCCCACGAAATAAGCTACGATGCTTGCCAGCGCAAACCCCACGGCCCACCAACCGTACATCGCGATGTTAGTGGCTTCGCTCCAGTTGGGCGCCACGGCGATCAGGTCGCGCGCGACAAGCCAAATGCACACGTACGGGCCAAAGCTCAGCAGCTGCGAGAGCGCCGAGAGCGCCATGCCCAAATACGTTAGGAATTTGCGGTCGCCGGCATACGCGAGCAGCTCGCCGATGCCTCCACCTTCCCTTTTTGATTCCTTTGCCATGAGATTCCTTTCTAACGGCTTGAGAGTTAACCGTAATGAACTTATCATTGCTGTGTTAGCCATGGCTCACAATCAAGCCAGGCGTGGACGTTTCTGCAAAGGAAAGGAACGCTTTTGCAAATACGGCGGGCAGCGACCGACATAACCGAGCTCTACGCACCGCAATTTGAGCAGTTTGGCCTGGAGCTTACCGGCAAGGGCGCCGTCTTTACCGGCGAGGTGGCAAACGACCGGGCGCACGGCCGCGCATGGATTATGCCTCTCTCCCCTGCCTGCATCGTCATGGAGCATTTCATCACCCCGACGCACGATATGTACCTGGCCGAATACACACCCGAGCCATACGCCTGCGTGAGCGAAGTCAGCGCGCCCACACTTACATGCATGCCCGAGGCTGGCATAACGCCCGCGAACCTCAAACCATTGCATGGACCGTGGCCAAACAATGCCGTTTGCAGCTTTATCCAAGATAGCTGTGGCGAAGAATTAAGCCCGCTGTTTGCGGGGGAGCTTTATCACTCGCGCTCGGTGCTCTTTTTGCCTGGATATTTTGACGAACTGGAGCACCGCTATCCCACCGAGTTCGCGGGAATCTTTGAGGCGTTTGCCGAGCCATGGCACGAGGAAGCGACGTCTGCCATCTGCCACACGCTGCGCCGGATTAACGAGGACCGCGCCCGCACCGTAGGCGGACACGTCTATATGCAGGGCATCGTGGAGACCATGGTCGCGGAGCTCGCCTGTTCGTGCGCGGCCCACAAGCAGGCGCGGCAGGCGGCAGACACACGCGTCAGCATAACCATTGCCGAAGAAGCAACGGCAATGATTGAGCGCGCGCTCGACAAAGGCAGACATGTGGGTATCAACGAGGTGGCCGAGAGGCTCTACACAAGCCGCTCCAAACTATGCGCCACCTTTAAGGCCCAAACTGGCGAGTCCCTGGGCGCCTACATTCGCAGACGCCGTATGGAGCGAGCACAGGACCTTTTGGCCGATAGCGCGCTCACGATAGCGCAGGTAGCAGAGCGCCTAGGCTACCCTCAGCAGGCCGCCTTCACCCAAGCCTTCAAACAATACACCGGCATGACACCCACGGCTTGGCGAAGCAAGCATCGCTAAGGCCCAGGCTCCCTGGCCGTAACGGAGCGATTAATTAGCCGCCGCCCGTCAGCTCACCCAGGATCTAAACGTCAAGATGTGCACGATCAAGCGCCTTTTTGATAAGAGGGACAGATCGATCAGCCAAATACAACGGAATGTTGAGCACCCCGTCGTCGAGCTTTAGGTTCTTAAGTGAGTAGCGGACCCTCAATGGAGTCGTCTCCGCATGCTTGTCGGCATAGTACTTAAGGCTCTTGGAATGAACGACCTCTCCCGATTTGACCTCGACGGGAACGATTTCGTTTCCGACTTGAATCAAAAAATCGACTTCGTGCTTCGGCTTCTCGTTTGTCCAATAACGCGGAGCAGCATCTAACTGTGAAAGTAATGCCTGAAGCACATAGTTCTCGGCGAACGAACCTTTGAACTCCGAAAATAGCGCATCCGAGATGGCAAAAGCGGAAGCATCCAGCCTTGCCATGCGGCGCAGCAAGCCGACATCAAGACAGTAGACCTTAAATGCCTTGAGGTCATCGTACGCAGAGAGCGGCACACCACCGGCAGCATTAAGGCGAACCGCCGTGATGAGCCCAGCATCGGCAAGCCATTCCAGAGCATCCTCGTATTCTCGAGCACGAGCCCCCTCGCGCACCGCACCCCAAACGAACTTTTTGTTCTCGCGCGCCAACTGAGCTGGAATCGAGTTCCATATTTGTGAAAGCTTGGCGAACTGCGCACGGCCACCATGCTTGGCAAAATCGCGCTCGTAGGAATCCAAGAGATCAGACAACACCTTATCGACCTGAACGATATCGCCCGTCTCCACCCACCGGTCAAGAGCCTCTGGCATGCCGCCGCATGCAAAATAACGACGAAGATGCTCGACGAGACGGACATGGAAGAAATCGGGCACTGTCTCGATCTGATCCAGGCCGCCAAGGTATTCGTCGTAGTTTGCAGCGCCCTCGGCTTTCAGAAACTCGGAAAAGCTCATGGGGCGCATCTCCATGAACTCGACCTTTCCCACCGGAAAAGCGCTGGTCTCACGGGACAAGCGAACGCCCAACAAAGACCCTGCGCATGCGACGTGATACTCGGGGGCCTCGTCACAGAAGTATTTAAGGGCGCCGACTGCAGAAGGACAATCCTGGATCTCATCAATAATAAGCAGCGTTTCGCCGGGATCGATAGGCTGTCCAAGTGCCAGGGAAAGATTTGAGATGATCCGTCGAGGATCGCGCGTACCTTCGAAAAACTGAGCGTACTCGCTCTGTACCCCAGGTGACGGCTCCTCGAGCGTCAGATACACAAAATTGAGGTACGAGGTTCGGCCGAACTCCTTAAGCGCCCACGTCTTTCCAACCTGGCGCGCCCCCTTAAGGATAAGCGGCTTACGATATTCTGACGCTTTCCAAGCGTTAAGCTTGGCAATGATATCTCGCTGCATGACCGAACCTCCCGCAAAGAAACTTCCGTAAACGTGATATTTCCCACATTTTACCCAAGTTAAAACGTGACATTTATCACATTTACGGAAGTTTTAAGCTCATTTCTCCACACTTCCATCACATTTATTGCAATGTGACAAAGGGACAGTCCCTTTGTCACCCGCACAAAAATGGACGCGCCAACGGCGCGCCCATTCACTCTATTTATATCAGCCCCACCTGGCCCGAACGGCCGAGTCGTTGCAGAACCCGGGAGCCCCGGCAGGGCGGGTGCTTGCTCAAAATGAGTTCCCTTCAAAACAATAGGCGCGCCAACGGCGCGTTTTAACTAGAAGGGGCGCCCCGCCGCCCCCCCCATTCACTCTATTCCATTCAGCCTACCTGACCCGAACGGCCGAGTCGTCTGGCCGGGGAAGCCCCGAGTCGCCGGGGTGTTTGCTCCAAATGAGTTCCGCATGCAAAGAAGGCCACTAAATGTGGCCTTCGTCTTGCATAGGACTGTTTGAAATTTGGAGGAAATACCCCGGCGACTCGGGGCTTCCCCGGCCTCGCAGCTACGAGAGCGACGTTCTCAGCAACTCGTTGAAGAGCTTCGGGTTGCCCTTGCCGCGGCTCGCCTTCATGCACTGGCCCACCAAAAAGCCGATAACCTTCTGGTTGCCGTCACGATACTGCTGCGCCTGCTCGGCACAGTTAGCCAGCACCTCGTCCACGATCGGCTGCAGCGCGCCGGCATCGCTCACCTGACGCATACCACGCTCGTCGACGATCTTGTTGGGGTCGTCGCCGGTCTGGGCCATGGCCTCAAAGACCTCGTGTGCCTGGTTGGAGCTGATGGCATCGGTCGCCAACAGCTTGGCGAGCGCTGCCACCTGAGCCGGCGCGATGCCGGACTCGGCGAGCGACACACCCGCACCCTTAAGGTAGGCAATCATCTCGTTCACCAGCAGGTTTGCGACCGTCTGGGCCTCCTTGCCAGCCATACCGGCAGCGGCGGCCTCAAAGAACTCGGCAAACTCCGGGTCGCCAGCAATCTGCTCGGCGTCAGCCGCCTTAATACCAAAGTCGGCCTCAAATCGAGCGCGCTTGGCATCGGGCAGCTCGGGAATCTCGCCACGGCAGCGGTCAATGAACTCGTCGTCCAGATCGAACGGCGCCAGATCGGGGTCGGGGAACAGACGATAGTCGTCGGCCGTCTCCTTCACACGCATGACCACGGTGCGCTTGCGGCTGGGCTCCCAGTGACGGGTCTCCTGGTAGATAATGCCGCCCTCCTCGAGCACCTCGGCCTGACGGCAAATCTCGTAGGCAAGGCCGTCATGCAGGCTCTTAAACGAGTTGAGGTTCTTGAGCTCGGTCTTGGTACCCAGCTTGGTCTCGCCACGGCGGCGCAGCGACACGTTGCCGTCGCAGCGCATGGAGCCCTTCTCCATGGAGCAGTCCGAAATGCCCAGCGTCACAAAGATGCGACGGAGCTTTTCCATAAACAGGCGGGCCTCCTCGGGCGTGCGCAGATCGGGCTCAGTCACGAGCTCAATCAAAGGCGTGCCGCAGCGGTTGTAGTCGACGAGCGACTCGGCCGCAGCGGTAATGCGGCCTTCGGCACCGCCCACGTGGACCATCTTGGCGGCGTCCTCCTCCATGTGGATGCGCAGGATGCGGATGGGCACCGTGTAGGAACCGTCCTCGCGACGCTCGGGCATCTGCAGGTTGGACGCGTCATAGCTGGCCAGATGACCGGCGCGCTGGTTGCCCTCGCGCATGGTCGACGTCATGGACGTGGACAGGCCCTCGGCGTTGGCCGAGGCGCTCGCCAGGCTCTGGGCCTCGGCCTCACCAAACGCGCAGTCGGGGCGCTCGGCGGCGCCGCGACCGGTCACGTCCAGGTCCAGGTGGCCGTACATGGCAAAGGCGACCGGACCCTGCGTGGTCTGGAAGTTCTTGGCCATATCGGGATAGAAGTAGTGCTTGCGGTAGAACATCGAGTGGCGCTGGATCTCGCAGTTGGTGGCGAGACCGGCCTTGACGATGCTCTCGATGGCGCGCTTGTTGGGCACCGGCAGGGCGCCGGGCAGGCCCAGGCACACCGGGCACACGTTGGCGTTGGGCTCGTCATCGTGGCTGAGCTTGCAGTTGCAGAACATCTTGGTATCGAGCGTGGTGAGCTCGGTATGGATCTCCAGGCCGATCACGGCCTCCCAATCCTGCAGGACCTCGGAAAGCTCCTTCATTACAGCTCGCCTCCCTTCCCGGCAAAATCGGGCGCGACGGAAAGCGCGGGCGCACCCGTGGCGGCATCGGCAAAGCCACGCTCCAGGGCGCGGGCAAACGTGAGCAGATGACGGTCCTTAAAGGCCGGACCCACCAGCTGGGCAGAAACGGGCAGCTGAGTATCCTCGCCCAGGCCCAGCGGCACCGAGATGCCACCGTTGCCGCAAATGTTGAGCGAAATGGTGTACAGGTCGGAGAGGTACATCTGCGTGGGGTCGCTGATCTCGCCAAACTTAAAGGCCGTGCGCGGCGAGGCGGGCATGAGGATGGTGTCCACCTTGGCATACGCGGCGTCGTAGTCCTGCGTGATGAGCGTGCGGGCCTTTTGCGCGGCGTAGTAGTACTTGTCGTACACGCCCGAGCTCAGCAGGTAGGCGCCGAGCATCTGACGGTGCTTGGCCTCGGCGCCAAAGCCGTGGGCACGCGAAAGCGAGCTCTGGTCGGACAGGTTAGCGCAGCCCTCCTCCTGATAGCCGTAGCGAATGCCGTCGAAACGTGCCAGGTTGGAGAACGCCTCGGCCGGGCCGATGACGTAGTAGGCGGCGATGGCGGCGTCCAGGTGCGGCAGGTCGACCTCGACCAGCTCGGCGCCCTGGTTCTGCAACTCCTGGGCGGCGCGCTGAACAGCGGCCTTGACCTCGGGCGTCAGGCCCTCGGCCTCCATAAACGCGGGGATAATGCCCACGCGCTTGCCCTCGATGCTGTCGTTGAGGTGCTCGGTAAAGTCGACGGCGCAATCCTGGCTGGTGCAGTCGTACGGATCGTGGCCCGCGCCGGTAAGCGCGTTCATGGCCAGCGCGACGTCCTCGACCGTGCGGCCAAAGGGACCCACCTGGTCGAGCGACGAGCCAAAGGCAACCACACCGTAACGGCTCACTGCGCCATACGTGGGCTTAAAGCCCACCACGCCGCACAGCGACGCCGGCTGGCGAATAGAGCCGCCGGTGTCCGAGCCCAGCGAGAGCGCGACCTCGCCCGCGGCGACGGCTGCAGCGGAGCCGCCCGAAGAGCCGCCAGGCACGCGCTCGGTATCCCAGGGGTTGTTGGTGCGGTGGAACGCCGAGCTCTCGGTAGAGCTGCCAAAGGCGAACTCGTCCATGTTGGCCTTGCCCATGGGCAGACAGCCGGCATCGAGCATGCGCTGGACGCAGGTGGCGGTGTAGACACTCTGGTAGTTCTCGAGCATGCGAGAAGCGCAGGTGGTGCGCGTGCCCACGAGGTTCATGTTGTCCTTAATGGCCAGCGGCACGCCCGCAAGCGGGGGCAGCGGCTTGCCTGCGGCACGGTCGGCATCCACGCGCGCGGCGGCCTCGAGCGCAAGCTCGGGCGCCACCTGCAGGAATGCCTGGACCCCGCCCTCGCGCGCCTCGATGGCAGCAAGGGAGGCCTGGGCCACCTCGGTAGCGGTAAAGTCGCCGGCGGCAACGCCCGCGGCGATCTGGGCAGCGGTAAGGGAATCGAAGCTCTGCGCCATTACTCGCTCTCCCCCTCTCCCAAAATGGACGGCACGCGGAAGTAGCGGTCGCGCGCGCTGCCGGCGTTTTCGAGCGCAACGTCGAGCGGCAGATCGCGCTCGGGCTCGCGCAGGTCATCGCCCATCACGTTGGACAGGCTTCCGATGGGATGGAACGTGGGCTCCACGTCGGGTAAGTCATATTGCAGGACGGGCTCGAGCATCTGGACGGCGTCGTTCAGGTAGGACGTCATCTGGGTGAGCTCGTCATCGGTCAGTGCGATCTTTGCGTACTCGGCGATGCCGCGCACGTCTTTCTCGCTGAGTGCCATAGGCGCTCCCTTCCACATAACAGTTAAACCGCTCTAGTATACAGGGCGGCGCCGGCTTGGAGCAGGCGCTTTACCCAAATGCAGCGAAAACGTAACGAGGGCGCCTGTCCCCATTGCGGTGGTTCTGGAGAATGTCTTATGCCGAGGCCTTGGCCTTGCGGCGCTTGCGGACCGCGTGGATCACGATGTCCAGCAGCAACAGCACAATGGCCACGACCACGATGAGCACGGCGAACTCGCGCTTGCCCCAGTGGCGGCCGGCCAGCGACTTTTGCTTGTCGACGTCCTTCTTGTTGTACTTGGTGCGCACGCAATGCACCAGCAGGCGATGGTCGTTTACGCCGTAGGGCGTGCAGGTGACGAGCGTCACTTTGTCGGCGCCCGGCTCGATGGTCAGCGACTCCATCTCCTCGGGCAGCACCACCTCGGAGTCCACCATCTTGTAGGCGAGCGTCTTGTTCATGGTGTGCAGCAGCACCAGGTCGCCGGGCTCCAGCGAATGGATGTCGTCGAACATGCTCAGGTTGCGCATGCCCGAGTGCGCGGTGAGCACGCAATGCGTCGAGGTGCCGCCCACCGGCAGGCTCGTGCCCTCCAGGTGGCCGACGCCCGCCATGAGGACCTCCTCGCTCGTGCCGTGGTAGATGGGCATGCTCACGTCGATGGAGGGAATCTCGACCCAGCTCATCATGGGGTCGCGGTCAAAGATGAGCTGCTGGGCGTAGGGCTCAATCTGGTCGGCGGGAAGCTCGGTGGCCTCGCCCGCCAGCTGCTCGTTAAAGGAGCGCGCCTGGAGCAGGATGCGTTCGCGCTCCTCGGCAGACAGCGCGTCCACGGTGCTGGACACGGTGCTGATCTGGTTGAACACGCCCGAGGCCTCGAGCCGGTCCAAGATCCACGGCCAGGTCATAAGGCCCACGCCAATAAGGATGATGACGATGGTGATGAGCCGGTCGGCCCAGCGCGGCAGCCGCTTGCGACGGCGCTTGCCGCCCGCGGGCTTGGAGTGTTTGTTTGCACGTGACATCGGCCACACCACTTTCGTCAGGTTGCGCTAGAGAGCTGCACCAAGCAGGATAGCGCAGCGCGGGCTCGCAGATACAAAACGGGGCAAACTCCAGTGCGGAGTCTGCCCCGAAAAGAGAATGGCAAAGCAAGAACGTCGATGGACGAGAAAAGTGTCCGCAAGTCTCATGGCCATCACTTCCCACCTGCCAAAGGGATGGGTGAGCGAGCGTTACTCCTGCTCGGACTCCTCAGCCTGCTTACGGCTGCGGATGAGGTGCGCCACGCCGATGACGAGCACCGCGCCACCAGCGATCCAAGTGAAGGTCACGCCGTTGAGACCGGTGAGGGGGAGGCCGGAGCCCTTCTTGTTCTGGACGGTAAGAGTGACGGTGCCGCTATCAAAGGAGGGGGTGGCGACGAGGTCAGAGCCATTCTTGGATGTGGTCACCTGCAGCGCATTCGCGCCCTCGTTCTGATCAAGACCCGTGGCAGTAATGGTGAACGTGAAATCGGACAGGGTGTTATAGCCGTCGAGCGTATGGGTCTCCTTGACCGTATAGGTGCCAGCATCGAGGCCCTTGACGCTGATTTCGCCCTTATCATCAGTCGTAAACTCATAAGCAGTATCGCCAAAAGAGCCGTCCTCTTGGACATACTGGATGCCAGTACCCTCGTCGGCACCGGTCGCCTGGATGGTGAACTTTACGCCCGAGAGCTTAACGTCGGAATCAGCAGAGTCTTCCTTGACGAGCTTGAGTGCATAGGTGCAGTCGCGCACGGTGTCGGGCACGGATTCGCCCTTGCCATCATGGCCGGGGTTGTTGGAGTAGATGAGCTTGACGGTATTCTCATTGCCCTCGCCACCGACAACGACCTTTTTAGCCTTGGCGGGATCAAGTTTGGCGGTGTAGGTCACAACGATCTTGGAATTCGGCGTGACGGTTGCGCCCGAACTCTTAAGATCATCGAACGTGACAGTCAGAAGGTTATTGCCGTTCTCCTGGTCGTAGGAAACAGCGTACTTGTCAGGATCAATCTTAGCCCCATCGACCTTAACCTCAACAGAAGCCTGATTGGCAGTCAGGCCGGCAGAGAGCTCGTCATGGAACTGATAGTAATACGTATCGAATGTATCGACGTTCTTAGCGACGGTACCGGTAAGCTGGTACTCAACATTCTGGCCCATCTGGGAGTCAGCCTTGTCGGCCCAATTGCTGTTGGACTTGTCGTCCATGACCTTCTTCTCGACCGTGGGGATGTCCGTCTTCTCGGCAACCTCCACAGCACTGCCGCCCACGACGGCGAAAATCGGCGAGGTACCGGTCTGCTTCTTATCGGCGTAATTGTCCTTGGCTCCAATCGATGCGGCGTCGGTCATGAACAGGTAATACCCCTTGTTCGTGGCGGTAAAGGCGGCGCCGGCATCAAAAGCCTCACCGGTCGGGGGCACGGCTTTTTCGACAGCCAGGGCAATCTTATTGAGAAGATTATCCTTCTCCACGACCGTGGTAGCAGTGGTATCCGCAATCGTCTTGGAAAGGTAGTCGGCAACCTCCTGCGCGGTCGAGGCATCGGAGATGCCCGACCCGCTCTCGCCCTTAAGGACCCCCAGGACGGCATCCTCCGCTTCATCGCTCGCCCAGCTGACATTGGACACGACCTTCTTTCCGTCCTTGTCCAAGACATCGGCCTTAAAGATCTGATACGCCTTGAACTTGGTGGCTCCGTTGTTCGCGTTCTGCGTGATGGTGATGGTGTTGTCGCCCTCCGCAGCAAACGCCATGGTCACCGGGGCCATAACTCCGCCGAAGCTCAACGCTGCTGTGAGGCCGGCGGTTACTGCCAGGCGTGCGATGTTCTTGCTCATGCTCATCTTCTTTTCCTCCGTTTTCCGGTTGGTTCTCATTCGATCGGTCATCGTCTGTCTGTGTCTTAGCATCTGCTTCGCTATGTCTCGCCCCGCTCTCTGTGGGGCTGCCAGCTACTCTTTATGGCTGCCACCTCCCCGCTTGACCAGGAGCGCGACCACGATGAGCGCGGCTCCGGCGACCGCTGCGGCGGCCGCGGCGTACATTGCCATATCACCAGTCGAGGGCATAAAGCCTCCGGTGAAGATGCTAGGGGGCGTGCCGGCGGGCGAGTTGATGATCGACGCCTCCAGACTGCCCGTCGACCCGTCCGCGCTGTCGGCGCGCAGGGGCGACTCGGCCGTGATGGTGAGCTTGGGCTTGGCGGCGGCAACCTGGTCGACGTCCAGGCCCTCGGCCTTGACCGTCACGGAGCGCGTGCCCTCAAAGGCGGTGTAGCCCTTGGGCGCCTTGAGCTCGCGGACCTCCAGCTTGCCCGAGTCCACGCCCGAGACGGTCACGCGGCCGTCCTCGCCCGTGGTGACGGTGGCCTTACCCTCCGCATCCCACGTGCCGTCGGCCGCCAGCGTGCGACCGCGGTCGTCGGCGATGCTCAGGACCGCCCCGGCAAGCGGCTTGTCGCCGTCGCTGCCGCGCTTGGTGAGCGCGAGATCCCAGGTGTAGGCGCACGCATCGTCGCTCGGCGTGTGGGTAAAGCCGGCATCGCCGGACTGGTCGGCAAAGGGAGAGCGCGGGTAGCGCAGGTAGACCTCGTTGGGGTTGCCCTTCGCGATGCCGTGGCTGCATGCGCTGTTGAGCGGCGCATTGTACACGGCGACCACGCGGGCGCCCGCGGTAAAGGCGTCGGCCCCGCCGAGCG
>URGG01000021.1 GCA_900547345.1 uncultured Collinsella sp.
CGACGCCCCCTCCGGCAGTTAGGGACGTTCCTTATGTGCCGGTACCTAGGGACACTCCTGGCGCGGTCGATGAATGCCCTTCCGCGGCCAAATTCTGGGCTCCGCGCCACCCCGAGCGTCGTTTCCATGCCCCGCACCCATAGCAAACTTCGAGCCGACTCCGAGAGGCCGTGGGCAAAAAACAGGCCGCAGCCCATGGCGGCGGCCTGTTAAGAGTCCAAAAGAGGCGCTAAGCGCTGTAACCCATCGCCTGCAGAACAAACATGACGACCGTGAGCACCGTAATCACACCGATAGTCGCCCAAGTGAGCACGTTCCACACGCGGCCGTTGCGGTTAGTGCCCATAATGTGACGGTCAGCGGCGATAACCACCTGGAACACCAGAACCACGGGCAGTAGCACGCCATTGATGACCTGCGAGGTCATCATAATCTGGAACAGATCGACGCCGGGCATAAGCACCAGCACGGCAGAGATACCGATGATGGCCGTAATGATGCCGCGATAGACCGGGGCCTCGTCCCAGCTGCGGTCAGCACCGCGCTCCCAGCCAAATGCCTCGCAGATAGCGCTCGACGTAACGCCCGGCAGCACGCAGGCGGCCAAGAAGCTCGCCGCGACCAGGCCCGAGGCAAACAGTACCGTGGACCACTGACCCGCAATAGGCTCCAGCGCGCGGGCAGCATCGGCAGCATCGCTTATCTGAATACCCGCCGGGAACAACACCGTACCGGTCGTGATGATAATAAAGCCGGCAATGACATCGGCGGCAAGCGAGCCGCTCACGGTATCGATGCGCTGCAGCACGATATCGTCCTCGCCCGCGTTCTTATCGACCACGTTGTTCTGCGCCAAGAAGATCATCCACGGTGCGATGGTGGTACCGATTGTTGCGACCACGAGCGACACGTAGCTGGGATCGTTCTGAATATTGGGGACGACCAAGTCGACCGCGACCTCGCCCCAGTTGGGGCCGGCCATAAACGCGGCGACGATGTAGGTCACGAACACGCAGCTTACCAGCAGCAAAATCTTCTCGATGCGCTGAAAACTGCCCGACATGGTAAGCATCCACACCAGCAGCGCCACGAGCGGCACCGAGATGCTCGCCGGAACGCCAAACAGAGCAAGGCCACTCGCGATACCCGCGAACTCCGAGATGGTCACCGCCGTGTTGGCAATCAACAGCGCCGCCATGGCCAGCACGCTCCTGCGCACGCCAAAGCGCTCACGGATGAGCGAGGCCAGGCCCTTACCCGTGACGCATCCGCAGCGCGCCGCGGTCTCCTGCGTCACGATAAGCAGCACAGTCATGACGGGAAGCATCCAGAGCATCTTGTAGCCATAGCTGGCGCCCGCGCTGGAATACGTTGCAATGCCGCCGGCGTCATTGCCCGAAAGCGCCGCCAGCAGACCGGGACCCATAGCGCCAAAGATGGCCGCGATGGTCAACTTTTGCTTGGTGCCCGACTTTTGCTTGGTATTTTGCACGCGACCACCTAACCCATGACCGACATGGTGAGCAGCACCGCAGCGGCGCAGTACGCTACGCACGAGATCATGACGGCAATAACGTTCATGGCGGTGCCCGACGTGTTGAGGTCATGCTCGTCACGCCAGAACAGCACCATCAGGTAAATCACGGCGCTCATGTTGCCAACCAGGCAAATGATGGCAGCGATATTAAAGCACCCGGTAAAGAGTTGCTCCTCAAACATGGGCGCATCGGGGAACGCAGCGGTGCGCACCAGCTGGGCGCACAGGTAGGTCACGAGTGACAGAATCAGGCCCATGCCCGTGCTCTGGAAGAAGAACCCCAGATACGGCTTGGGCTCGTCGTCGTGACCGTCATACTCCAAGAAGTAGTTCTTGACGAACGACACCATGCGCGAGGCAGCAAGCAGCACGAGCGGCATGGCGCACATGGGGAACACCACCAGATGCGCGGAGCCGAGCGCCGTCCCCAGCACCGTTGCCATGATGCACGAGGCAATGCCCCACACGACAACCCAGTACTGGCGATGCACAAACCAGCTGAGCACGTTCGTCGAGTCGTCCGACGCGCTATCGCCCGAGCCGACACCGGCGATCTGCAGGTCCTCCTGATGCTCCTCGGCGATAACGTCCATGGCGTCGTCGAAGGTCACGATGCCCAGGATATGACGGTTCTCGTCGCAGACAGGGATGGCAACCAGGTCGTACTTGGTCATCTCGTCCGTCACGTCTTCCTGGTCCTCGTCGGGCGACACGTAGACCAGGTCGCGATAGGCGAGCTGGCCCAGCGTGGCATCGCGGTCGGCCACGATCAACGTGCGCAGCGAGAGCACGCCGGTGAGCATGCCGCTCGGATCCTCGGTATAGACGTAATAGACACTCTCGAAGTCCTCATCGAGTTTGCGAATCGCCTCGATGGCATCGCCGACCGTCGCCGTGGCGGGCAGCGAGACAAACTCCGAGGTCATGATGCGGCCGGCGGTGTTGTCCTCATAGCCCAGCAGGTTACGAATCGCCTTCTCCTCCTTGACGCCCATCAGGCGCAGGAGCTTCTCGGCCTTCTCGTAATCGAGCTCGTCGATCAGGTCGGCGGCGTCGTCCGGGTCCATCATGGCCAGCATCGACGATGCGTCCGTGTCGGACAGGCCCTCGAGCATCTCGGTCATAAGCTCGTCGTCATCGAACTCCGAGATGGCCTCGGCGGCCTGGGCAGTATCGAGCTGTGCAAACACCTGCGCACGCAGGCGCGGGTCGAGCTGCTCGATAATGTCGGCGATGTCGGCAGGGTGCAGCTCGCCGAGCGTCTTATGCGACACCGAGAGTTGAATGTTCTTGGTCGAGCGATCGAGCAGGTCCATGTAGGACCAAGCGATGATGTCCTCACTGAGCGGCTTGCCCAGGTGCTTCATAAAGCCTTCGACGATATGCTCGAGTGCGGGGCTGATCGCGCGTAGCAGACCGCGGGCGCCCACTTCGGCGCCCAGCAGGCGCAGCTGATTTTCGCCCGACATGGAAAACTTGATGTCGTTTACGCGCACGACTTTCATGCCCTGCGTGTCGACAATCTGCTTGTTGAGCACGTCGCGGGCAAGCAAGAGTTCGGTCGGCTGCAGGTACGAAAAACGGATTTCGGTGGCCGACGTCTTAAGGTGTACACCCGTCTCGTCGATACGGTCGACCCATTTGCGCCAGCTGATCATAAACGGCGTCTTGCCGGGACCGCGGAACGCGAGCGACGTCACGTGCGGAAAAACTTCGCCGGTAGCAATACCAAAATCGTTCACCACGCCGAGCTTTTCTCCATCGACGTCCAAGACCGGCAATTTGAGCATCTCACTCAGATAATTCAATGGTGCTCCCCATCATTATTCCTCCGAACGCGGCCGCATGTGCGACGTCCGGGGGCTTCTGGATATGTATACGCATGCGCGGGCGGCACACCGCTCGACGCTTACACCCCGTGCATGCGCAAAAAGCACCTGCATGGGGTCATCGACTGTATGGTCGAGGTTTGGATTTCACCTGTAACCTTTCTCTTGACCCTCATTAACCGCAGTAACTATAGCATCAGCATCGCCCTGCGGCATCGAATTTATGCGCTGCACATTGCAGGCATACCAAACGCTGACGCATCCGTGACATAGTCATTGGGGACGTTCCTAAATGACTACCCAATGACTACTCTGTGGTGTCGTCGTCCTCGGCAAGTTGGGGGAACACGGCGTCCTTGGGCATGGTGACCTTCGTCAGCGAGGTGAGCTTTTTGCTCAGCGACGTGTCCGTCTTGACCAGGTCGCTGAGCGTCACGATCTTGTAGCCGTCGGCAATGAGGCCGTCGATAATCTGCGGCAGCGCCTCGAGTGTCTGCTCGGCGCATTCGTCTCTATCGGTGAGCAGCACGATATTGCCCGGCGTCACCGAATCGAGCACCGTCGAGACCTGTTCGTCGGCACCGTTTAGCAGCCAGTCGCCCGAGTCGATATTCCACGAGACCACGGCGGAGACCAGGTCCATCGCATCAATCCAGTTTTGCTCGTCAAAGGCAGCGTAGGGAGCACGCAGCAGCATCGTCTTCACGCCGGTCGCCGACTTAATCGCATCGGTGCCTTTCGTGATCTGTTCGCGCACCGCCTCACGGTCCTGACCCTTGAGCGAATCGTCGCTGTAGCTGTTGGATCCGATCTCGCACCCGGCGTCGACAATCGCCTTGGCCGTGGCAGGCGAGGCCTCGGCCGCATCGCCCGAAAGGAAGAACGTCGCGGTGACGCCCTTTTCCTTGAGCACCTGCAAGATCTGTTTGGTGGCGCCGCTCGGACCCTCGTCAAACGTCAGCGCCACGTACTTTTTGTTGCCCTTGGGCGCCACGCTGGCGCACGCAACAACGCAATCGGTGGCGGGCACAACCTCGCCGCGGTCTTGCGTCTTGCCTGACCGCTCACCAACCCACACCTCGGATCGGCCCTGGACACCCCATGTCTGCACATACTCGATAGCGCCCGTGCCCTCGACCTTGAGCTTGGGCTCGATAACCGTAGCCTGAACCTCGTGCTTCTCGTAAGTGTTACGGCCATCCTTGACCGTCACCTTCTCGCCGCCCTCGAGTTCGCGGCTATCCCATTTGCCCTGCTTCACGCGCTTGCCGTCGACCTTCACCGACAGCTTTTCGCCCCCATGGCGCTTGAGCACGCTGTCATCGACGGCTAGCAGGTCGCCTGCGTCGTAGGTGTCAGTCAAATCCTGTTCGTCGATGAGATTCTGCAGCGTAGAGCCCACGCGCACCGCGGTCTTCTGGCCGTTGAGCTCCACGTCCACGCTGCGGTTGACGTAGCCCACGACGGCAGCGATAAACAGCACGAGCGCGCAACCCACGGCGATCAGCGCATAGGGCAGGCGAGACGAACGACGGGGTGTGCGGCTGTTGCCGATGCGCGCGCTGCGATCGCTAAAGCCGCGGCTATGGTTGAGATACATCGCGCCGGGCTTACGGTGACGGCGGCGCTGACCGCTGGGCAGCTGCCCCAGGTCGCGGCGCGCTGTCGGATGCGCACCCGAACGCCCGTTTAAGTTGGATCCGTTTTGGTGCATGTGCCCTCCCCCATAAACACAGCAAGCCGGAGCAACAGGTCTCCGGCTTGCCTCCCATCATTTGGTACGTCGCTATTTTGTAGCTTTTGACGAGCCTCCGCTCGCCTTTTGGTATTCGTCCTTAAAGGCCTTGAACATGCCGCGCGTCTTGCCGAGCTGCTTGCCCAGTGCGCGACTGCCCTTGTCCACGGCAACCGATCCCTTGTCGTCGAGTACCTTGGCACCCTTTTTGACCTTGTCGCCCACCACGACGCTGGCCTCGGCGGCCTTGGCGGCCGCACCGCCCGAATACCCGAGCGACTTGACCTCGTCCGAGACGACCATCGCACCGTTCTCGTAGCCGCGCAGCATCGTCGGCGGCACCTGCGTGTCACCAACCAAAACACTCGAAGCAGCACCGGCGGTCACATAGAATGCCTGCACGATGCCCGAGCGTGGCTTGAACTCAACGTCCGAGCAATAGCCCACGACGTCGCCCGATTCCGTGCGCACGTCCATACCGACCCAGATGATGCAATCGTCCAAGTTGATGTCGAGGCGCTTAGCGGCGGCGGAATCGTACGTGTCCTTGACGTCATCGACCGCAATGGCGCCCTCGTAGACACCAATGGCGTCGAGCGCTACGAATCGGTCGGGACGCTCGATCATGCCCGCGATATCGGACTGGCGGACCATAAAGCCGACCACGCGCGTACCGCCCGGGGTAAAGACCGGAAAGTGAATCTTTCCGAGCTTTTTAGGGCTGCGCGGTGTGCCGTCCTTTTTGGTGCGCTTGTCCTCGGTAGGCTTGCGATAGATCTTGGCGCCGACAAAATCCCCGGCGCGCATTATGCCTCGGTCGAGGGCTCCGCAGCCTCGGTATCAGCCTCGACGGCGTTCTCGACCACGACGTCGGCGGCAGGCGTCACGTTGCCGCCCGAAATGGCGTCGTTGAGCTGCTCGCGCAGCTGGTCCATGCGCTCGCGGGCAAGGTCGACCTTGGCGCGCAGGTCGTCGGTCTTGGCGTCGACCATCGGGCCAAAGTCATTCACCGCAGCACGGGCCTCCTCGGCGCTGTGCTCGTAGGTGTCGCGCATATTGTCCCAGGCGTCGTTGGCGATATCGGCAGCCATGGCGCGGGTCTCGGCGCCCGAACGCGGGGCCAGAGCAACGCCGACAATAGCGCCGGCAGCGGCACCAAAAAGTGCGCCGGAGACAAAGCTGAAAGTCTTACCCATGATCATTCCTCTCCTGCGGGCACGTCGGTGCCCACCGTTTGAATGCTGTCCATTATACCCGCAGCACATCACTTGCCGCTCCGCTCATCTGCGTACGGCAAAGGCGCAGGTACGTGATGGTGATAAACGCGTAGGCCTACTCCTGAGGCATAGCCGGCATGGCCACCGTGGCACCCGGGTCCTCGCCGGCGCCGTCCACGAGCGGCAGACCGCCCTCATGCGCAGGTCCTGCCGGAACCGTCGCCGCACCGCCAAAGACGGCAGCGGAGGCCTCGTGGTTCTCGGCAACCGCGCCCTCGGTATCAATCGTCACCTGGGGCTCGTCGTCAAAGTTGGGGACGCCCTGGGGCTCGGCGGGAACGGGCTCGGCGGTCGCATCGACAACGGGCTCGGCGTCGACCGGCACATCGCCCTCGTCAGCGCCCTCGTCCTCGGCAGCATCTTCGCCGTTCGCAGCGGCGACGGCCTCGTGAGGATCCTTGCCCTCGGCCTCGGCGCGCATGCCCAGCACCAGGTTGCGCAGGCCCGCGACCGTGCCTTCCACGTCGGGGGCAGGCTGGTCGGCGTGCAGGTACGCCCAGTCCATCATAAAGGTGGCCGAAGACAGCGCACCGATGGCCAGCGCGTCGTCGGGGCACGAAAGCTCAACCTCAAAAACGCGCTCGTCGTGCTCGCTTACGCGCGTGCGGCCGCACGAGATGCTGCCGGCAAGCCCGGTCTCGTTCATGAGCTCGACCGTCACGTGCTCCAGCAGATGGCAGAGCTCGGTCTGACCCATGCAGTCCTGGAACTCGCGGCCGGAATCGCCCAGGCACAGGTGCTTGGCAATCGCGGGCACCAGGTAGTACACGCGCGCCGTAGCCTCGATGTCCTCCGAGGTCATGAGCGGCATGCCGGGGTTCACCAGCACATGCGCGCAGATCTTGTCCTCGCTGACGGTGACCTTAAGGATGTTGAACAGGCCTGCCATAACTCTCCCCTACTCTTCCTTGTCCTACTCGTCGCCGTCGTGCGGATTCGCGGAACCCGCACCCGACGTCGTCGGCTCGTCTACCGAAGACTCGGAATCCTTCTTATCGGTTTCGGCCGGAGCGATCACGCGAATGAGCGAGATGCGCTGGCCACGCATCGACTGCACTTTAAACTTGTACCCCGCAACCTCAAACACCTCTCCGATGTCGGGCACCGAGTCGCAAAGCTCCAAAATCCAGCCGGCGATGGTCTCATAATCATCGCTTTCCTCGAGCGGCCAACCAAGCTCAATCGCGTCATCGCACGAAAAACGCCCATCAACGAGCCACTCGCGGCGCGAAAGGCGCGTGAGATACTTGTTGTCGGGGTCGAACTCGTCCTCGATCTCGCCGACGATCTCCTCGACGATGTCCTCGATGGTGATGATGCCGGCCGTGCCGCCGTACTCGTCCACGACCACCACGATCTGGTCGTGCGAGGTCTGCATCTCGGACAGCAGCGGCAGGATGTCTTTGGTGTCGGGCACAAAGGTGGCGTCGCGCAAAAAGCCGGCGATGGGCTGGTCGCCCTTGCCGTCGAGCGCGGGCTGAATCAGGTCCTTGATGTGCGCGATGCCGGCGACGTTGTCGGGATCCTCGTGATAGACGGGGATGCGGCTAAAGCCGGTCTGGCGCATGGTGGACAGCACGTCGGCGACCGTCTCGTCGTCCTCGCACATGGTGGTGTCCACGCGCGGCACCATGACCTCGCGGGCAACGGTGTCGCCCAGGTCGAAGATCTCGTGGATCATGCGCTTTTCCTCGTCGAGCAGGTCGTCCTGCTCCGAGACCATGTACTTGATCTCTTCTTCCGAGACGTTCTGGCGGTCGTCGGCACTCTTGATGCGCAGGATGCGGGCCAGGCCATCGGAGCAAGCACCGGTCAGCCACACGAGCGGACGGGCGATCTTTTGGAAAAACGACAACGTCCCCACAACCTGCTTGGACACGCCTTCGGCGTTGGACAGGCCGATGCGCTTGGGCACAAGCTCGCCGATCACAATGGACACGAAGGCGACCGCGACGGTGATGATGACCGGCGCCAGGCCGCGCGCGATGGCGGAGAGCGGCGCGATGCCAAAGCTCATGAGCCACGTGGCGAGCGGGTCGGACAGACTCGTCGAGGCGACGGCGGACGAGGCGAAGCCCACGAGCGTGATGGCGACCTGGATGGTGGCGAGCAGCTGGTCGGAGTCGGCAGCCAGCTTAATGGCACGCTCGGCGCGCTTGTCGCCTTCCTCGGCCTCGTGCTCCAGCACGGCGCGCTTGGCCGTGGTGAGCGCCATCTCGGACATAGAGAAGTAGCCGTTGATGAGGGTCAAAACGAGGGTGGTGATAAGGGAGATGGTTATGTCCATCGGGAGTTTCTCGAACCTCCAAGATTCGGGATGTCGGATTAAAACGTTGACGGCTGATACGGCAATTGCACTGGCGACCGAGCGGGGGCACGGGCGCTGGCGTGGTCGCTAGATTACGAAGAGGATCACCGCCATGAACTGGAAGATGCTGCCGGCGAGTACCCACAGGTGAAACACGCTGTGAAGATAGCGCACGTTTTTGGCGATATAGAACGGCACGCCCGCGGTGTAGCACACGCCGCCGACGGCGAGCAGGGCAAGTGCCACGGGGTTGAGCAGCGCCACGAGCTCGGGCAGCTTAAAGACAACGAGCCAGCCCATCAGCAGATAGACCAGGCCGCTTACCCAATGCGGCTGGCGCTCGCGCATAAAGCACTCGAGGGCGATGCCGATAATGGCGATGGCCCATACGGCAAAGAACAGCACAGCGCCGCCGTCGTTTGCGAGCGTGATGAGGCAAAACGGCGTATAGCTGCCCGCAATGAGCAGGTAGATGCAGCTGTGGTCGATGATGCGAAACACGCGCTTGGCGCGCGCGGGCTGAATCGCGTGGTAGAGCGTGGAGGCTAGGTATTCGAGGATAATGCTGACGCCGTAGACAATTGCCGCGGCCATGTGGGCCGGGCCTCCGCCGCGCAGGGCGGCGAATACGATCAGGAGCACCAGGCCCGCGATACCCAGCAGGCAGCCGACACCATGGGTGACGGAGTTCATGATCTCCTCACCCACCGTGTAGTGTGGAACGGCCGCGGTCTTGGGTCGCGGCTTAGAACTGTCGCTCGAATCGGACATGCCGGTTACATCCTCCAACGTAAAGAGTTCTCAACACTATATCAAAGCGTCTGGGTACGTGCGAAATTTGCACTATACGTGACCCTTTGTTTACCCATTCTTTGCCTGTTGACGCATCAACGGCGAACGTCCATAATGCGCTTGCATTAAATGTTGATGTATTAACATCTTATAGGAGAATACCGCATGGCTCAAAACGCACGTTCCCATCGAAAGCTCAAGATAGCCGGCATCGTTGCACTGGTGGTTGTCGTTGCGCTGCTCGGATTTGCCGGCAACTTTCTGTTTGACTTCGCGCTGAATCCCCGCGCGCCATACACCATGAAGATGATGCAGGATAGCAAGAACGACAAAGAAGGTGAGCAGCCGGATGCCGAGGATACCGAGGCGCGGGCATGGTTTAAAGAGAACCGCAAGAGCAGCAACCTCACCGCGGACGACGGGACCGAGCTTGCCGCCTGGTATTTTGCTGCGTCGGAGAGCACGCACGACTACGCCGTCTGCCTGCATGGATATACCAACGAGCCCATCGGTATGGCCCGATACGCCAAACGCTTCCACGACCGTGGCATGAACGTACTCGCACCCGCCGCCCGCGCCCACGAGCGCTCCGGCGGCGACTATATCGGCATGGGCTGGCCCGAGCGCCTCGACATCGTCGCATGGATCGAGCGAATCGTTCAGGCTGACCCCGAGGCGCGCATCCTGGTCTTTGGCGAGTCGATGGGTGCGGCAACCGCCATGAACGTCGCGGGGGAATCTCTGCCCGCAAACGTGAAATGCATTATCGAGGACTGCGGTTATACGAGTGTTTGGGACGAGTTTTCCCTGCAGCTCAAGGACGTGTTCAGCCTGCCCAGCTTTCCCTTGCTCGATGTAGCAAACTTGGTGTGCAACGTGCGCGCGGGCTACGACTTTCATAAGGCGAGCAGTGTGGAGCAACTCAAACACGCGACGGTTCCCATGCTGTTTATCCACGGCGACCAGGACACCTTTGTGCCGTACGACATGCTCGACCAAAACTACGACGCGTGCGCCAGCAAGGTTAAACAGAAGCTCACTATCCACGGCGCCACCCACGCCAAGAGCGCGCAAGTTGACCCCGAGCTCTACTGGAATACGGTCGACGACTTCCTCGACAAGAATTATTAGGCAAAAAGCAACGTCTGGGGTTTTGTTGCCAAAAATCGGTTTGTGGTCGGCGGTATTCGATTTTTCACCGCACTTCTGAAAAGCCGCCCGCGAGCGTTGTGCTCGTGGGCGGCTTTTACTCAACTAACGCCACAAAGGCGCTTGGTTTGTCCAATAGGACGACGCTACTTGACCTCGATGAGCTCGTACTTGCTCGTGCCCAGGCCGATCTTCTCGGCGTGCGCGATGCACACGCGCCAGTCGGTGTCGGGATGCGTGATGCAGAAGGGATCCTTGGCCTGCTCGCCCTCCAGATGCTCGTGGTTGTGCTCCATCTTGGCCGCGCTATCGGTGAGCTCGGTGTTGGGCAGCGGCTCAGACGCCATGACGGCGTCGGCGCAGGCCTGGTCGATGGCGACCGGGTCGAAGCTCGCGAACATGCCGATGTCGTTGACGATAGGCGTATCGTTTTCGGGATGGCAGTCGCAGTTGGGACTGATGTCCATGGCAAGCGAGATGTGGAAGCTCGGGCGGCCGTCGACGACGGCCTTCGTATACTCGGCGATCTTGCAGTTGAGCACGTCGGCCGCGGCCTCATAACCGGGCTTGATGCAGTCCTGGTTGCATGCCGCAATGCAGCGTCCGCAGCCCACGCAGCGATCGTGGTCGATGGCAGCCACGTGCACCGTGCGAGTAGCGCCGCTGGCAAGCTCGCGCTCGCGGGTGCCGTCGAACGAGATAGCGTTGTGCGCGCAGATCTTTTCGCAGGCATGGCAGCCAACGCAGTGCTCGGTCGCGACGTTCGGCTTGCCGGCGGCATGCTGCTCCATCTTGCCGGCACGGCTGCCGCCTCCCATGCCCAGGTTCTTCATGGCGCCGCCAAAACCGGCCTGCTCATGGCCCTTAAAGTGGGTGAGGCTGATCACGATATCGGCATCCATGAGCGCCTGACCGATCTTGGCCTCGTGCACGTACTCGCCGCCCTCGACCGGGACGAGCGCCTCGTCGGTGCCCTTGAGGCCGTCGGCAATGATGATCTGGCAACCCGTAGCATACGGGGTAAAGCCGTTCTGGTAGGCGGTATCGATGTGCTCGAGCGCGTTTTTGCGGCTACCGACATAGAGCGTATTGCAGTCGGTGAGGAAGGGCTTGCCGCCCAGCTCCTTCACGACGTCCGCGACGGCGCGGGCGTAGTTGGGGCGCAAAAAGCTCAGGTTGCCCAGCTCGCCAAAGTGAATCTTGATGGCGACGAACTTGTTCTCAAAGTCGATCTGCTCAATTCCGGCGTGACGGATGAGGCGCTTGAGCTTGTCGAGCTGGCTCTCGCGAGCATGCGTGCGCAGGTTGGTGAAGTACACCTTAGCGGGTGCTGCGGGTGCAGTTGCGGTCATAGATCTATCCCCTCGGTCTATATGGCGTTACAGACATAGAGGATGGTACCAGTTAAAGCAGAGTTAAAGTCAAGTACGGAACCTAGTCATTGGGGACAGACTTAAATGACTGAAACCACTCATTGGGGACGGACTTAAATGAGTGCCTCGCCGCCTGGCAGCTAGGGACGTTCCTTTCCTGCCGGCAGCTGGGGACAGTCCTTGCCAACCCGACCGGCAGACCGGCGAATCACCGGCATCTGGTAAGAGGGACGCGCCGTCACGTTTGTGGCGGCGCGCCTTGGTTTGGCGGCGCGTTCTGGCGTGGCCACAATCTGGTTTGATGGTGTGCCCTGGCGTGGCGGCGTGCCCTGGCGTGACGGAGCGTCCTGGCGCGGACCGCTAGCCCTTTTGCGCGACCAGATGCGCGCGGAATCCCTTCTGTGCCTCGAGCTTGAGCGGGGTGAGCCCGGATTCCTCGACGAGCGCGCGTAGCTCGGACAGCTTGAGGATGCGCACGTCGCCATGGCCCAAGAGGCGTGCCAGCGGTAGCTCGATGTTGTTCATGAGCCAGACCGCGACATCGTTCGAGGTGTAGTCGCGAAGGACCAGTCGCCCGCCGGGCCGAAGGACGCGTGCCACCTCGGCGAAAAATCTCTCCGGATGCGGGTAGTGGTGGAAGCTGTTGGAGCAGAGCACGGCGTCGAAGCTCCGGGGCTCGAAGGGCAGTGCCTCCGCGTCTCCGACGACAAAGCTGACGTTATCGAGCTGCTTTGCCCGGGCGACGTCGATCATCCCGGGTGTGAGGTCGAGTCCAGTCAAGTGCTTGCTGGGGTACCGGGCGTGGAGCAGTTCTAGGACGGCTCCGGTTCCACAGCCCACGTCGAGCGCGTCCTCGAACGGTTCGAGCTCAAGCTCCTCGAGCATTTGCGGATAGTCGTCCTTGCACATCTCGTAAATGCCGGCATGGCCGGATTCGTAGACCTTTGCCGCCTCGGTGAACTCCTTGATGGAGAGCTGCTTGAGCTCCTCTGCCGATCTTGCCATGGGTCTCCTTCTGTTCGGGGAAGTCTGACGTTGCGCGCGTTTGCCCACGTCGGGCCTGGCGGGCAAATAACGCGGGGGCACCCTTCCTTCGGTTCGTGCCCCCGCGTGCGGGCGGTTCTCTATTCCTGGACCTTCAGCGCCTCGGAGAGGCTCACGCGCTTGATGGAGCGCGTGTGCAGCAGTGCCACGACCAGATAGGTCGCAAAGCCAATGCCGACGCATGCAGCCATGGACCAAGCGGGCACGTAGATCTCGATATTGCCGTTGTAGGCGAGCAGCATCGAGCGGAAGATGGCCGTGAGCGAGCCAATAATGACCGGCAGGCTCAGCACGAGCGACGCCGCCACGCACAGCGTGATCGAGCGGATGTACAGATGCGAGATCTCGCTATCGCGATAGCCAAAGACTTTCATGTAGCTGATCGAACGGGCGCTGTGGTCGATCACCGCCTTGGTCAGCAGGTACATAAACAGCAGGAAGATAAACACCGCGAGCCCGATCATCATTCCGATCATTTTGCTCATCATGCCGATGAACTGGTCGCCCACGGCCCGCATGTCGTCGGGCGTGGTGTCGCCGGCAAAGTAACGAGCATCGAGGTCGAGCTTCTCGTCGCTCACATAGCCGTTAAAGTAGGCGGCGTCGTTGTCGAACAGCTCGTTAAAGTCGTCGATACTCATATAGATATTCATGTCCGACTTGGAGCCCCAGGCACAGCCCTTGCCCGCGTACTCAAGGGAATAATGCTCGCCCTCGTACTTGTCGATGAGCGTGACCTTCTGGCCCTCGCTCCAGCCAAACTTGTCGAGCAGGCCGCCGCCAAAGACGACGCGTCCGTCGCCGACGTTGAGGTCTTTCCAATAGCGCGAATCGGGCGAGATGCCGTAGACGGAAATCGTCTCCTCGCCATTTCCGTCGCCGCGATCGTATTGCAGCTGGTAGACGGCGTATTTCTCGGCCTGCGCGATTGCGCCTGCACCGTTGTCGATCGTGTTGACCGGGTGGATATCATCGTTGTCGGTGTCGATCTTAGAGGCCTTGTCGATCAGGTCGATAGCCTCGCCGCGGTCGCAGCCGAGGGCATCGGCAAGATCGTCAAGGCGCGCGTAGAGCGCATCCTTCTTGTCCTGGACCTTGGCAAGCGCATCCTGCGCTGCGGCCAGGTTCTCGGCAGACGGAGCGCTGGTCGCGGCATCGGCTGCTGTCTGCGCCGCATCGGCCGCGTCGTCAAGCTCGTCATCGGCATCCTGAGCGGCGGAAAGCAGCGCGCCGTCAACCGACTGCAAGCGCTCGAGTGCCGACCACTGCTCGCGCTCCTCGGCAGTGCCCTCGAGCTCCAGCGGCGCCTTGAGCGTGTACTGGTGCTCGGCGACCAGGCTTGTCTCCAGGTTGTCCGCGTAGTGCGTCATCGTGGGCAGAATCGCCAGGCCAAAGAGCAGCAGCAGCGAGGCAAACGCAATGCCCACGAAGAGCGTGGCGAAGTTGCCCAGGTTGCGCAGGAAGATACGCAGGCGGAAGCGGGAAACAAAACCCATGCGCTCCGGCAGCTGCAAGCCGCGCTTGGTGCCCGATTTGCCACTCGCCTCGTGACGAAGGAACTGCAACGGCGTCTTGCCCATCTTGCGAAGCAGGCCCACCAGCGTGATGAGGATGAGCGCGGCGGCGGGAACCACGGTGCACTTCACAAAGATCTCCCAGCTCCAGTGCACCTGGAAGGGCGGCAGGCCATACGAACCGTAATAGAGGCTGCGCATGGGCTCGGTAAAGAACACAACGCCGAGCGCAGTGCCCAAAAGCGCCGCGACCACGCCCACGATAGCGGGAAGCGCAAGGTAGTGCAGCACGATCTCGCGTCGACGATAGCCGCTGGCGAGCAGCGTGCCGATGATGGCGCTCTCCTCCTCGATGGTGGCGTCGGTAAGGACCACAAAGACGAACGCCATGATCACGATGATGATGTCGAGCAGCGTCATCCACATCATGGAGTCGCCGTTCACGTCGTCGCGCGCATAGCCAATGCCCTGATTGGAATCGGCATCGATCAGATCGTCCACGCGCGCATCGGCATCGGTCAGCGCCTCGACCATATCTTGCTCGGCGTCGATGCGGTCTGCGGTGGAAAGATCGCGATCGGTAAAGGTGAAGGAGTAGGTGTAGGCAGGCGCGCCGCCGGCATCCTCGAGCGCGGCAAAGCCGGCGTCGGTGACCTCGGCCACGCCATAGGTGATGGTGTTCACCGTAAAGTCCGAATTGTTGAGGAACAGCGCCTGGCTATCGGGCTGGGTCATGATGCCGCAGATGGTGTAGGTGCGGCCCTCAAGCTCGACCTTATCGCCCACGGCGAGGTCGTTATTGGTGGCAAAGACACGGTCGATGGCCACCTCGTCATCCGCCTTGGGTTCCTTGCCCTCACAGTAGGACGCGATATCGACCTTGCTGCGGTGCGCATAGGTGCGCAGCGTGCGCTTGGTGCCATCGTCGCCAGCGGCCTTTTTGATGATGGCGTCGATGGAGAAATTCTTGTAGAGCGTGACGCCGCCGACGTCGCCGGCTGCATCCTCGGCGGCCTTGAGTTGATCGTCGGTGGCCTCGAAGGAGGTGGTCACGCGGCCGTCCTCAATCGTGTACGCATCGCGCATGTCGTCGATAAGGCAGCCGATGGAATGCGCTGCGAGCAAAAAGCCCGAGGTGAGAGCGATGCTTCCGCACATAAGCAAAAAGATGCCCAGGTACTTGCCGATATTGCGGCGCAGCTCGCGCGGGAGACGTTTTGCGAGAGGTGTCATGGCGCCGCCTACCAATCGAGCTCGGCGGCCGCGACGGGCGACTCGTTGAGCTCATCCTCGACGATGTGCCCGTCGCGCAGGCGCAGCACGCGATTGGCCATGCGCGCGATGGCGGCATTGTGGGTGACAATGATGATGGTGCAGCCGTAGGTGCGGTTGACATCCTCCATGAGCTGCAAGATTTCCTTGGACGTCTTATAGTCAAGCGCGCCCGTGGGCTCGTCGCACAGCAGCAGGCCCGGGTTTTTGACGAGCGCACGGCCGATGGCACAGCGCTGCTGCTGGCCGCCCGAGACCTGGCGCGGGAACTTGTTGCGATGCTCGTAAAGGCCCAGCGAACGCAAGAGGTCGTCGACATTGAGCGGGTTTTTGGACAGGTGCGCCGTGACCTCGATGTTTTCCTTGATGGTGAGATCGGGCACCAGGTTGTAGAACTGGAAGACAAAGCCCAGCTCACGGCGGCGATACTCGCCCAGGTCGGTAGGTTTGAGCACCGTGAGGTCGCAGCCGTCCACCATGATGGAGCCGCCGTCGGCATCCTCCAGGCCGCCGATCAGGTTGAGAAAGGTCGACTTGCCCGAGCCCGAGGGCCCCAGCATGACGCAGATCTCGCCGCGGTTGATGGACGCGTCGATGCCATCAAGTACCGTCAGGCGCGCATCACCGTCGCCGTAGTGCTTTTTGAGATCCTTAACCTGGACGTAGGCTTCCTGCGTTGCCATGGTATCCCCCATTGTTAGCCTCGTACTACTTTATGAACGTAATAGTAAACCTTGGCGAACTATTTTGGGGCGAGGCCTAGGATTTATTTCAGACTAGGCGCGGGATTTGGCGCGTGAGAGGGCCAGGCCTACGGCGGCAATGGCGGCGGCGAAGAGCACGGTGACGCCCAGGTCGCAGGCGATGTCGCCCAACACGGTGGACGTCAGATCCGAAGCGAGCGCTTTGCCAATCGCATCGTTCACCCAATACGTCGGCACAAAGTGCGCCACCGTCTGCACGGCCGAGCCCATCAGCGACAGCGGCATCCAAGCGCCGCCCAAAAACGTCATGAGCATGCCGAGCAGGTTGCCCACACCGTTAAGCAGCTCCTCGCGCGCACCCAGGCTCGACAGCGCAAAGCCAACGGCCAGAGGCGTGCACGCCAGGGCAAACGTCGCCGCCAGCGCCAGGCACACACGACCCACGCCGACCTCGGCAACCGCGCCGGCAAAGCCCACGACGCCCATCATGCTCGACACAAACCAGATGCAGACGGTGAGCACAGCGGCAGCCGCGAACACGGCAAGCGAGCGCTGGCGCTCGGAGACCGGGCCGGCATCCATACGACGCACGCGCTCGGGCTCGTTCATGCCCGAGAACACCAACCCCACCGATACGATGACCGACGAGATAATCGCGTACGCGCCAAAGTTGAAATACGACTCGAGCGTGGCGGCAGCCGTCGAGTCGACCTTGACCTGCTCGATCTGGACCTCCGCGCGCTTTGCAGCGGCATGCTCGGCGGCCTTGGCAACGTCGCCGTTAGAAGCAGCGGGCCCAAGCGCCGCCGCAGCGCCCGCGAGCGAGATCCAGCGCGAGGCCTCGGCAGACGAAAGCGCCGCCGCCATGGTGCCGGAACCGTAGGTCACGTCGAGCTTGGGCAGGGCCTCCCCCGCGCGGGCAGCCGCAACGAGGTCGTCCTCAAACTCCTCCGGGATAAAGAACACGCAGTCGGCGCTGCCCTTGGCGCTGTTGCTCTTGGAGAGCGCGTCCGCAAGGTCGTACGTATCGTCGCCGATGCCCGTGACCAGCTCAAAACGCGAACCCAAATGCTTGGTAAGCGCACGCGAAAGGTCGCTGTCGTCGCGGTCGACCACGATCACGTTGGCATCGTAGGGCTTGTACTCGGTGAGCTGCGACGAGTTCCAGCTCACCGATGCCGCGATGAATACGCCCATGAGCGAGATGAACACCGTATAGATGAGCAGGTAGAACGGGTGCGCCAGCGCCATGCGAAGCGCGGTCTTAAAGGTGCTCATAGCGACTCCTTCCAAAGATCAGCGTAGCGGCGGCGACAAACACCAGGGCCATCAGGACGAGCGCGCCCGCGCGAACAGCGAAGGGCCCCAGGTCCTCAAAGAAATACAGGCGATTGAACATGTCGCAGATGAGCTTGACGGGGTTGAACCAGCACTCGGCCGGGCAGGCGCGGGCGCCGTCGTCGGCAAGCGCCATCGCCGGCTCGCCGTAGAGGCCGGCGAACAGGGCGCACGTGGTAGCAAAGCCCGTGAGGATGCCGGACTTGGACGCCTTGCCGCCCTTAACGGGAAGTGTGCCCACAAAGAGTCCCAGGCCCGTGGCGGCAAGCGCGGAAGCGGCGCCGCCCACCAGACACAGCCCCTCGCGCCCGCCAAAGTCGACGCCCACGACCAGGCGCACGTAGCCGATTGCGATCGCCATCGAGGCGAAGGAAACCAGCCACGAGCCGACAAAGATGCCGGCCAGCGACGCCGTCTTGGAAAGGCCGCCCACGCAGCGACGCGCGCCAAGGCCCGACAGATTGGGCTGCAGATCGACGACGCTCAAGGCGGCAAACTCGGCAGACATCATCGCGACCAGGCCAAAGAGCGCGTAATAGTAGATGACCGTGCCATCGGGTGTGGTGCGTGTCAGGCTTACGCGGCGGGTACTGCCCTCGAGCGACAGGGCGCGCGCAACCGCCTCCGGGTCGGCGAGCGCCGCCGGGTTGTCCTGGGCAATCTGGGACATGAGCTCGGCATTTTGTGTATACGAGCTTGCCACCGTTTCCAGAATGCTGCGGTCGGTGAGCACCGACGACGCACGCGAGCTGTCATAGCTCGAAAGCAGCGTGAGTTTGGGCGTACCCGCGTCGTCGACCGCATAGATGCCCGCGACCTCGCCGGCCTTGAGCGCACGGTTCGCATCGGCTGCGTCGTCGCACTCGTGGATCTCGAGCAGTTGGTCGTCGCTCTCCTTGGCAAGCGAGGTCGCCACGTCCTTAAAGGTCGAGGCGTCCCAGGCCTCGTCCGACACGACGGCAACCGGCACCGGGTCGATCTTGCCGTCGGAGCTGAGGTTCGCGAACATAAACATGAACATCGTGGAAAGCGCAATGGGAAAGATCGCGCCCCAGACCCACGTGCTCGGCCGGCGCAGCAGCGTCTTGACCGTAGTGATGATGGTGTTGAACATGACTGCCCCCTAGTCGCGCAGCTCGCGGCCGGTGATCTCGAGGAACACGTCGTTGAGGGTCGGCGGCTCGCTCCACACGCGGCCGAGCGCCACGTCGGCGGCGCGCAGCGTGTCGAGGATGTCGACCAAATTGTGCGGGCTCGCTTCGCAGGTGCAGACGAGCTCGCCGCCGGACAGCTCAACCGAAAGCACGTGCTCGAGGGCGCGCAGCCGCTCGACCGTGGCGGTCTCGACGGCGCCGACCTCGACCGTCACGCGCTCGCCCATTTGAATCATGCGTTTGAGCTCGTCATTGGTGCCCTGCGCCAGCACACGTCCGCCGTCCATGATCATGATGCGGCTGCAAATCTGCTCGACTTCCTCCATGTAATGGCTGGTATACACCACCGTGGCGCCCTCGTCGCGCAAGCGGCAGATGCCCTCCAGGATGGCGTTGCGACTCTGCGGGTCGACTGCCACCGTGGGCTCGTCAAAGAAGATGAGCTCGGGCTTGTGCGCAATGCCGCAGGCAATGTTGAGGCGACGTGCCAGGCCGCCCGAGAGCTTGCAGGGGCGGAACTTGGCAAAGTCGCCCAGGCCGACAAAGTCGATCGCCTCGTCCACCAGCGCACGGCGGCGCTTACGGTCGCTAACGTAAAGGCTGCAGAAATAGTCGATATTCTCGCGCACGGTGAGCTCGTCGAACACCGCCACCTGCTGCGGCACCACACCGATGCGGCGCTTGAGGTCGTAGCGGGCGGGCGTCATGGGCTCGCCGAACAACTCGATGGTGCCCTTATCGTAGGCAAGCAGCTGCAGGATACAGTTGATGGACGTGGTTTTGCCCGAGCCGTTGGGGCCGAGCAGGCCAAAGATCTCGCCGGGGGCGATGCTCAGGTTAAAGTGGTCGAGCGCGATAAGATCGTCATAGCGCTTGACGAGGTTTTCGACGTGGACGATGTCTGTCATGAGGCGGCCCTTCCGTTGATTGCGGCCCGGTACGATTGCATCATCGCAGGAGCCGCCGGCGCGCACCAGTGAGCTTTGTCACGAGTGCGAGGCTTGGCCGCGTGGCCTGCCGACGCCCCCGATTTGCCGCGTGGGAGGAATGTCACAGTTGCGCAGGCGGCCCCTCCACCACGCGCGGCTTCGCGTACAATACCCGTATGAACAGGCTTTTCGACAAATCGATCGTGCTGGCGTGCTGTATTGCGGCCGCCATGGGTCTTGCTGTGGACGCTCGCCTAGTCGCGGCGTTTTGCCTTGGCGTTATTGCCACCTCGCTGGCCGAGGTGGCACAGGGAGAACGCACGCGCCGTGCAAGCGAGGCCGCGAGCTACGTTTACATCATCGCGGCCGTCTTTATACCGCCGTTTGTGCCGTTTGCGCCCCTCGCCCTCTATGACATCGCGCGACGCGTGCGCCGTGAACGCATCTGGCCCGCGCTGGCGATTGGCGCCGTGTTTGTCTGCGCGCTTGTCGCGGACCTTCGCGGCGGCGCGCTCACCACCCGAACGCTCCTGCTGACCGCCATCCTTTCGGTTGCCGCCACCTTGCTATCGCTACGTACCGCCCAGCTGGAGCGCGAGCAACAGCGCATGCGCCGTACCCGCGACGGGCTGCAAGAACGAGCCCTCGCGCTCGAAGCGCGCAACCGCGACCTTGCCGACCGCCAGGACTACGAAGTCGAGCTCGCGACGCTCGCCGAACGCGCCCGCATCGCGCGCGAGATCCACGATAACGTCGGGCACCAGCTCACGCGCGCCTCGCTGCAGGCCGAAGCCCTACGCGTGGTCCACGCCGACGAGCCTGGCGTCGCCGCCGATTTCGCCGACGTTAAACGCACGGTTGACGAGGCGCTCCAGCTTGTGCGCACCAGCGTCCACGCGCTCAACGACAACGCCGTCGACCTTTCCGTGCAGCTCGAACGCATTGTTGAAGGCGCGCGCTCGGACGGCGGCCCGCAGATTGAGCTTGAAGTTTTGGCCGAGCATGCGCCCGCAAATGTCGCCAACTGCTTTGCAGCGGTCCTGCGCGAGGCACTCTCCAATACCATGCGCCACGCTTGCGCCCAGACCGTCACCGTACGATGCATGGAACATCCGTCGTTTTACCAGCTTGTCGTTACCGACGATGGCGCGGGCGGGGTCCAAGCAAGCGGCCGCGGCGCTGCGGAGGGCATGGGGCTCGCCTCCATGCGCGAGCGCATCGAGGCGCTTGGCGGCACCTTCACCGCCGGCCCGCGTGCCAGCGCCGGCGGCTGGCGCGTGTTTGCCACCGTTCCCAAACAGCAAGGAGATGAGGACCGATGAGGCTCATCGTTGTCGACGACGACCGCTTAGTGGTCGATTCGCTCAAGATTATCCTGGGCGCCCAGCCGCAGATCGAAGTGGTGGGCACCGGCGCCAATGGCGACGAGGCGGTCGCGCTCTACAGCGAGCACGCGCCCGACATCGCGCTGCTCGACATTCAGATGCCGGGACGCGACGGCCTTTCGGCGGCACGCGAAATCCTTGAGCGCGACCCCACGGCGCGCGTGGTGTTTCTGACGACATTCTCGGATGACGAGTACATTGTGTCGGCGCTTAAACTGGGCGCCCGCGGCTACCTGATCAAGACCGATGTCGCCGCCATTCCGCCGGCGTTGGCACAGGTCATGGATGGCAAACGCGTGCTCGAGGGCAAGGCGATCGAGGATATCGATTTTAATGGGGCGGGCACCGAAGCCGACGCGCCCCGCCGGCCCACAGCCTTTGCCGGCCTAACCGACCGCGAGTTCGAAGTCGCCGAGCTCATCGCCCGCGGCCTCGACAACAAGGAGATCGCCGCCACCGCCTACATGGGCGAAGGCACCGTGCGCAACCACATCAGCTCGATCCTAGCCAAAATGGGGCTACGCAACCGCACGCAGATCGCCATCGCCTACCTGCGAGGGTAATTACCCAACGGCCAACCGCTCCGACAGAGCAAAATAGCTGTTATCGATTTAATGCCATTTCAAAACTATGCCGGTTTACGGGGCTAAGCTCAGGGCCCCCATCCATACCCGCGTTTTCCGTAAAATGACGGCTTGTCTACCTGCGGTTTTATTTTCACGGATATCGGCATGGTTGGGAGCGCGTGACTTAGCCCCGTAAACCGGCATAGTTTTGTCCGAGCGGCTCTGCACGAGCGCCTCCGCAAGCCTCGCGGGACCAAAATGATCCGTTTTCCTCCGTCCCCAAGGAATCACCCGGAACCGCTCGCCACGAAACCTGCCCATCTACTACGTTTGACTCGATACCCTTGACCATACCCCCGTTTTCCAGAAAACCGCAGGCGTTCTACCTGCGGTTTTCTTTTCGCATTTTTTGCCGTGGTTGAGGGCCACCGCCCAAACGTAGTAGATAGGCCCATTTCATGGCGAACGGGCCACACGGATGTCCTCGCGAGGCCAAAATGATCCGTTTCCCTCTGTCCACGGGAGATCAAGTGATGTTACGAATATGATGTCATTTCAAAACTATGCCGGTTTACTACGATAAAAACGAGATTCCCGACCACGCGTGATTTTTTCGCAAAACTACAAGCCGTCTACCTGCGGTTTTGATTTTGCCAAATGCGGTGTGGTTGGAGGTGGGCGATTTATCGTAGTAATCCGGCATAGTTTTGTTCGCGACGGCACAACCGCGCGTTTAAGCGCGGGGCCGGTGG
>URGG01000022.1 GCA_900547345.1 uncultured Collinsella sp.
CTTGCTGGGCCATCTGCTCGACGGCGGCTTCCACGTAAGCGGAGCACGCGGCGTCGAGCACGGCGCCCTCCAGGGGATGTTGGGCTCCCGTGGTGCGCAGGCGACGCTCGGCGTCCATGCCGAGGGTGCATGCCATGAGTGCGGCAAAGCGGGCGTCTTTGAGATGTCGATAGATATCGCGACCGCGCAGCTCAACGTTGGTGCCGACCAGACGAATGCAAGGTTCTCCCTGCTCGTCCACACCCGTGGCATCGACGGCAAACACGCGGCGCACGCCACGGGGCTCAATGTCCAATTCCAGACGCTCGACCACAAGCTCAATACGCTGCGACAGCTCGGGCTCAATCTGTTGGCCGCCGTAGCCCAGATACCGCAGCATCTCGGCACGGTCGACACGGGGATGGTGCGCAGCATCGACACGGTAAAGCGCCGGCGACGCAAGGTCGGCCGGCACTTCGACAGCGGTTGTATCGATGTGCGGTTTTTCCATTACCCCAGGCGCTCCATAATGGTCGCGGCGATCGCAGGACGGTTCATAGTGTACAGGTGCAGGCCGTCGGCGCCGTGCTCCTTGAGGTCGCAAAGCTGGCGGGCTGCATAATCTACACCAGCTGCCTGCAGGCTCTCGGGGTCATTCTCGTACTTGGCGAGAATCTTGATGACGGGGGAGGGCAGCGACGCGCCGCACATAAAGACCATGCGGCTGATCTGTGACTTGCCCATAAACGGCATGATGCCCGCGGTAATGGGCACGGTGATGCCGGCCTTGTCGGCAAGCTCGCGAAAACGGTAGAAGCACTCGTTATCAAAGAAGAGCTGCGTCACAAAGAAGCTCGCGCCAGCGTCCTGTTTTTGCTTGAGGTGTTCGACCGAGAGGTTGAGATCCTCACAGGCAATGTGGCCCTCGGGGTAGGCTGCGGCGCCCACGCAAAAGCCGGCGTCGACGAGCTCGGGGATGAGGTCGCGGGCGTAGGCGTAGTCCGAGGCGGGCTTGTCGTCCTCGGTCGCGCCGGCAGGGAGATCGCCACGCAGGGCCAGGATGTTTTCCACGCCGGCGGTGCGATACTCGTCGATCTTGGCGGCGATATCGGCGTGCGACCGGCCCACGCAGGTAAGGTGTGCCACCGAGGGCGTGTCGAATTCGCTCGTAATCATATGCGCGATGGGGGCGGTGGCGGCACCGTTGCCCGAGCCGCCGGCCGAGCAGGTGACCGAGACAAAGCTCGGCGAAAGCTTGCACAGATTGCCTGCCACTTCGCGAGCCGTGTCGAGGGTGAGCTCGCCCTTGGGCGGGAACATCTCAAACGAAACGGGCGCGGTGCCCTGGGATGCTGCCTGCTTAAAAACCTCGTCGACGCGCATATCGTGCTCCTCTAGATACGTAATAGTGTGATGTGTTGTAAGGATTCTACAGCACCACTGTGTCACGGTGGAGTTTCACTCGTTATTCGGGGATACCAATCAAAGATGCCTTGCTATCGGCTTTCTCTATAACAGAGCGGCTAATCTAGGCACGGACTATAAAGACTGGTATCTGATGCAAAATACCAGTTAATAGAGCTCCATCCCAAATTGACTACCCTTAAACCATGGGGAGAGGTCTGCAATTTATGCAGTTGATTGGCTGTTGAGGGTGGCAACGCCGCCTCGATAGGGTAACCTCATTGATTGGTTTCGCGACAGCAACATAACGGTAATGTCGCGGAAACACGGCGAGTCTAAGCTATGACTCGTTCGTTAGTAATCAACACCGCTTCTCACGCGGTGCCGATACGAAGGGAGTTCCGTATGGCCGAACTTACTGACCGCTTCGGGACCATGGTGTTCTCTGAGGAAGTCATGAAGGACTACCTCCCCAAGGACATTTGGAAGCGCCTTGCTGCAACCCTCGAGGGCGGTGAGCCGCTCGACCTGGATGTGGCCAACGCCGTTGCCCATGCCATGAAGGTCTGGGCCATCTCCAAGGGTGCGACGCACTATGCGCACTGGTTCCAGCCGCTTTCGGGCATTACTTCCGAGAAGCACGACAGCTTCCTGGAGCCCAACCACGACGGCACCGCCATTACCAAGTTTACGGGCAAGAACCTCATCCAGGGCGAGCCCGATGCCTCCAGCTTCCCCAACGGCGGCCTGCGCGCCACCTTCGAGGCCCGTGGCTACACCGCTTGGGATCCCACTAGCCCCGCCTTTATCAAGGACGACGTCCTGTGCATCCCCACGGCTTTCTGCTCCTACACGGGCGAGGCCCTGGACAAGAAGACCCCGCTGCTGCGCTCCATGACCGCGCTCTCGCGTGAGTCCAAGCGCGTTTTGGCGCTGTTTGGCAAGACCCCCAAGAAGGTCGTTCCTTCCGTGGGCGATGAGCAGGAGTACTTCCTGATCAAGAAGGACGCCTACCGCAAGCGCAAGGACCTGGTCATTACCGGCCGCACCCTCTTTGGCGCCGCTCCCTGCAAGGGTCAGGAGCTCGAGGAGCACTACTTTGGCGCTATCCGCCCCACCGTCTCGGCCTATATGAAGGATCTGGACGATGAGCTGTGGGCGCTTGGCATTCCCGCCAAGACCAAGCACAACGAGGTTGCTCCCTGCCAGCATGAGCTTGCCCCCGTCTATGGCGAAGTCAACGAGGCCATCGACCAGAATCTGGTCATGATGGAGAAGATGAAGCTCATCGCCTCCCGCCATGACTTGGTCTGCCTGCTGCACGAGAAGCCCTTTGAGGGCATCAATGGTTCGGGCAAGCACAACAACTGGTCGCTTGGCACCGAGTCCGAGAATCTGCTCGATCCGGGCGACACTCCGCTCGACAACCTGCAGTTCATCGTCTTCCTCACCGCGGTGATCGAGGCCGTCGATAACTATCAGGAGCTCCTGCGTGCCTCCGTTGCCTCGGCCGGCAACGACCATCGTCTGGGCGCCAACGAGGCTCCTCCGGCGATTATGTCCATCTTCCTGGGCGACCAGCTTACCGAGGTCGTCGAGAAGATCATCGATGGCAAGGCTTCCGTTCATGCCACGCGCGGCGTGCTCGACCTGGGCGCCGATACCCTGCCCAAGCTGATGCAGGACAACACCGACCGCAACCGCACCTCCCCGTTTGCCTTTACTGGCAATAAGTTCGAGTTCCGTGCCTGCGGCTCCGAGCAGAACGTCTCCGACTCCAACCTGGTGCTCGATGCCGCCGTGGCCAAGTCGCTCAAGTCCTTCGCCGACGCGCTTGAGGGTACGCCCGAGGATAAGTTCCAGGACGCCGCGCTCGAGTACTGCAAGAAGGTCCTGACCGACCACCAGCGCATCCTCTTCTCCGGCGATGGCTACTCCGACGAGTGGCCCGTCGAGGCCGAGAAGCGCGGCCTTGCCAACAACAAGACCACGGCCGACGCCCTGCCCGCGTTTGTTTCCGATAAGGCCATTGCGCTCTTTGAGGAGACGGGTGTCCTGACCAAGGCCGAGGCCCAGTGCCGCTACGATTGCAAGCTCGAGAAGTACAACAAGCTCATGAACATCGAGGCCACCACGATGGTTCGCGAGGCGCGTCGTACCTATCGCCCGGTCATTACCGCCTATGCCACCAAGGTCGCTAAGGGCCTTGAGACTATTCGTGCCGCCGGTGCTGAGGCCGCCATGCAGTGCGAGCAGAACACGCTCAACAAGCTCTGCAACGGCATCACCACCATCAACGACTCCATCAAGGCGCTCGACGCCGTGCATCAGAAGGCCGAGGGCCTCGATGGCCAGGAGCAGGCCAACGTGTATGCACACGAGGTCGTCCCCGCTATGGATACGCTGCGTGCCGCCGTGGACGCCATGGAGGAGATCGTGGCTGCCGACTACTGGCCGGTTCCGACCTACGACGACATCCTGTTCTACGTGTAGAGCGTAACTGACATATCGTCACGGTATTGAGCCGGGGTCCGCATCATGCGGGCCCCGGCTTTTGTTTGCGAAGGGCGCTTTGAAGCCCGTTTTGCCGCCGATATGCCTAGGTATAAAGGGTTGTGGGCAAAAAACGTCAAATATGAGTACTGTCACAAGTCCTGTAGCATTATTTATTTGCAAAATATGAAGTGTTACGCAACATATGTCCAAGTACTTAGCCGATAAACGTCTGCAGTTTTCCCGTCGTAGGACGCCTGACGGCTAAATCGCCTTCTGAAGGCATGAAATCGCTGTAACTAAAATGGTAACAGTACTCATATTTGCCATTTTTTGACCACAGGCCTTGCGATGATGCCGGGATCCGCACCCTGTCGGGTTCGAATCCCGGTACATGGATAGCAAAAAGCCCGTCACCGCAAGGGTAACGGGCTTCTCGTTTCAAATGGTGCCCCCAGCGGGATGTCCGCGTGCGGCTGGCGCCGCCCGCTTCCGCTGTGTCGCTCCGCTCCTTGCGTGCTGCGCTGGAAAACGCTTGCGCGTTTCCTCAGCTCCGCACCCTGTCGGGTTCGAATCCCGGCATATCGGTAGCAAAAAGCCCGCTACCGCGAGGGTAACGGGCTCTTCAATTCAAATGGTGCCCCCAGCGGGATTCGAACCCGCGATATCCACCTTGAAAGGGTGGCGTCCTTGGCCGCTAGACGATGGGGACAGCGGGGAAGAGTATAGCAGACTTTTTTGCCGGCGCGTATATCGTTGGCAAACTGGAAAACCACCACACAGGAGCTGACTCTCTATCCTGATCTTCAAATATCTCAATCTGAAACATCTGGGCGGGCAAATCGGCTCTATGTGTTACAGATCGAGACAAAAGGCAGACGTCGGGACGAACATCTCATTCTGTAACAGTAAGACGACTTTTAACGGTCTAGATGTTACAGATTGAGGCAAACGCTGGGACGGAGCAAAACCACCCACAAAGGTGCCTGTCCCCTTTGTGGTGGTTGGGGCGTTAGGGGAGGAGCTTCATGGCGGCGTCGTGGGCGGCGTGCTCGTAGGTGTCGTCGAGGGTTTTGAGCGGCAGCAGGGCCGTGGCCTGCGCATCGCCGCGGCGCTCGAGGGCGTGCACGATCAGCCAGTCGGCGAGTTCGGGGTTCTTGGGCAGTGCCGGTCCGTGCAGGTACGTGCCGATGACGCCCTTGTAGATGAGACCCTCAAAGCCATCGTCGCCGTTGTTGCCGGTGCCCGTGACGACGGACGTTCCGAGCGGCGTGGCCTCGGCGTCCAAAAGCGTGCGGCCACCGTGGTTCTCGAATCCCACAAAGGGCTCAGGTGCCAGATCGGTTTTGACGGCTACGTTGCCGATCAGGCGGTCGGAGCCGCGTACGGTTTCGGCGGCAATGACGCCCAGGCCCTCAATGCGATCGTCGCCCATGTAGTACGAACGGCCGAGCAGCTGATAGCTGCCACAGATGGCAAGCAGTGTGCCGCCGTCCTCAACATAGGCCGCGACCTTGTCTTTTTGGGCGAGCAGCTCGTGTGCCACGGCTAGCTGGTCGCGGTCGGAGCCGCCACCCATCATGACGATATCGGCATCGGTCAAATCAAGCGTTTCGCCCATACGGACCTCGTCCACGCGCACGGGAATGCCACGCCAGGCGCAGCGGCGCTCGAGGGCGATGACGTTGCCGCCGTCGCCGTAGAGGTTGAGGGCATCGGGATACAGGTAGACGATGCGCAGCGGGCGCGAAAGCTCGACTGGCGCGATGCTGACAGGAAGAGCGCTGCCGTCGGCACGGGCTACGGCGCGCCCGGCAACAGCGTCGGCGGTGGCGCCTTTCAGCCCGTCGAGCTCCTTGACCAGCGGCGGGAAGGCCGTGTAATTGGCGACGGCGTAGAGGGTGTCATTGGCGGCCACGGCGCCAATTGCCTGCGCGACGTCCGAGATAATCGCGGCATCGATGCCGGCGTACTTGAGGCGCACCTGCATGTCGTGCGCGCGCGTGCCTCCGGCAAAGGCGACAAGACCCGGCGTGTCGGCGATGCGCTCAAAGTCGACGTCGTAGATCCACGATACATCGTGGCCGTCGGCGTCGTTGTCGTTGAGGAAGAAAGCGCAGAGTCTGCCGCCTGCCGTCTTGATGGACTGGATTTGTCGATCGAAGCCTACGGGATTCTTAGCCAGGTTGGCCTCGATGGTGCGGCCGGCGATATCCCAGCGGCCCATGCGTCCGCCGGCGGGGACGTAGGCGTCGAGCGTGGGCTGCAGGTGCGCCGTATCCACGCCTAACTCATGTGCGGCAAAGAATGCAGCGGCAACGTTGTAGACCATGTACAGGCCGTTGTAGCGTGTGGCGATGTGTACGGCAGCCGCGTCGGGCGCAGATCCAAAGACCAGGTCGAAGCCGTAGCCGTCGCAGCCGAGCTTCACGTCCGTCACGCGACGGACAAGCGCAGGGCGGGCCCAGCCGCACGAGGGGCAATGGTAGGCGCCGAGCTGGCCGTATTGCACGTAGTCATACTCCAGCGGCGCGTTGCACTGTGAGCAAAAACGTGAGTCGCTAATACGGTCGGACTCGGTGTTGGTGGCGCCGTCGATGCCAAAGGCAATACTCGCGTTGGGAACGCGCGCGGCAATCGAGGCGCACAGCGGGTCGTCGGCGTTGTAGATGAGCGTTGTTGCCGGAGAGAGCTCCAACGCATGGGCAATGACGTCTTGGGTATGGTCGATCTCGCCGTATCGGTCTAGCTGGTCGCGGAACAGGTTGAGCAGCACAAAGTACGTCGGCTTGAGCTTGGGCAGGACGCGCACGGTGTAGAGCTCATCGCATTCAAAAACGCCCACGCGCTTGCCGCTGTCAGTGTGCTTAAGGCCACTGCGGGCCTCGAGCAGCGCACCCACCACGCCCGGCTCCATGTTGTTGCCGGCGCGGTTGCATACCACGGTGGCGCCGCTGGCGGCAACGGCGTCGGCGATGAGGTTGGAGGTGGTGGTCTTGCCATTAGTACCGGTGATCACCACGCTGCGGTCGACAAGGCCCGCGAGGTCGCTTAGTAGCTCGGGGTCGATCTTCATGGCGATACGGCCGGGGAGTACGCCACCCTGGCGTTTGAGGACAGAGCGCAGTCCCCAGCGAGCGATATCGCTCGAGGTACAGGCGAGAGATGAGCGGAGGTTCATGAAACCGTTCCTAACGTAAACGACATGGTCGGGTCGAGTGCGTCACTAAAAACCGTAGCGGCGCGCAAATTCCTGGGCAAGCTGTGACACGTCTTCACAGGCATTGGCCCAGGGGGCAAAGTCGGGAGTGTCCGAGATAATACCGTCCGCTTCCCAAACGGCCTGGTGCGAAAGATCCCAGGGATCGCGCGGCTCGGGCCGGCAGGGAAGGTACGGCGTCTGGTACATGGGGTTCAGCAAGAAGAACGCGCCGCCCTCGCAACGGTTGGCAAACTCACGCAGCGCGCGTGTCGCCGGGCGCATCTTGTTTGTTTTGAACAAGAGGATGGTGCGGGCGAGCAGGTACCAGGGGGAGTTCTCGAGTGCATCAGCCCCGATCTCTTCCTCGAGCTGGTGAGCCAGGGCAAAAAAGCCGTCCTGGTCTTCCAGGCGAGCGAGGGCGAGCAACACGGTGCCTGCGGCTCGGGTGGGGTAGCCTTCCGCCTTAAGGACGCGGCGGGCGTAGTTGGCGGCAGCACGGTAGCGGGCGCTCGCCATGCACAGCTGCGAGATGGCCTCGAGTGTGTGAAGCCACCCGATAAGAGCCGGCTCGCTCACGGTAAGGTCTGCTGCGGTGGCACCATCGGCCAAAACATTATTGGCCCAGTAGTGTGGGGCCTCCATATCGAACCCGGGCACGCTTTGCTGCAGGTAATCGGCCGTGGTCGCCTCGAGCTTCATCAGGTCGCCCAGGCAGGCGTCAACGGGCGTGTCGGCCAGGATGATGGCGAGCAGCTGCGCGTCGAGGACATACGCATCGATGCGGACGATCTTGAGCAGCTCATCGCGCATGTCGTCGAACAGGCGATTGCGCGTCTGCTCGAACTCCTCGTCGCTGCCCATGTCCTCGATGCGATGGAGCTCGTCGAGCAGGTGGCGATGAACACCGGCGTAGGACAGCAGCGCCTGGGCATGCTCGGACTGCGCATACTTTTGGGGATTCGCGCTAATGTCGTTATGGACAAGCTCGCGTGCTGCATCGGTGAGCTCGGGGTGCGACGCCAGATAGGTGCGCTCCAGGTAGGCGGGGATGTAGACGCTCGGATCCATTAGAGGTCCCCTCCCTTAAATGGAAGCCCCTGCTCGGCCGCGCGCAGGATTCGTTCGTCGATCTGGGAGCGTACGATGTCGTTGGTGGCGACCCAGGCGGCAAAGCTGGCGTTGTCGGGGGCGCCCAGGCCCTCCTGCAGTACCGGCGTCGCCTCGGACAGCGCAAGGACAAGCTCGTCGGTGGAGCCCGCACCCACGTTGACGCGGGCATAGACGCCATCGGGAAACTCGGTTTGGAAATAGAGTGCCTCGGCTGCGTGCGGGCACGAGCGCGCAAGGATGCGCAAGTAGTGCTCGGCGCCCTCGTAGTCCAGCTCGCGCCAGGCAGCGCTCATCAGCGCGATGAGCGTCCACGGGTCCAAGTCGCGCTCCGCGTCCTTGGGACGACGGCGCAGTGGGGTATTCGCGAGGTACGGCACGGAGTGAGCGGAGCGAAAGCGCTTGAGCTCCTCGGCGGGGTATTCGAGCTTTGCCATGGCGAGCATCGCGGTGTGGCGGATACCGGCGGGGTCGTTGGGCGCAAAGTCCAAGCTGCGATTTGCGGCTTCGAGCGACATGCGATAGCGGCCGCTAATGAGGGCGCGTGACGCAAGGGCGGCAAGCCAGCGCAGGTAGGGACGGCGCATAAGGTCGCCTGCGGCCTCACGCTCGTAGGGGTCCTGCGCCGAGGCGATCTTGAGCGCCAGATCGTGCTCCACCTCGTCGCACTTGGACACCAGATACTGTACGTATTCCTCGTTGGATTCGGCGGTGAGCGCCGTCAGCATGCGCTGGGCGTCCCAGTTGGCCGGATCGAGTGCGGCCGCCTCGCGGAGCATGTTCTCGGCAGCTGCCTCTTCCTGCTCTGCCTGGGTATCGTCAGGGATAAAGGGAATGCGGTAGTCGACAGCCTCGACCACCTTGGCAATGAGGTGCCCGGCGCGGTCGCGGTCGTGCACGATGAGTGGTGCGGGGTTGCGGGTGAATTGTTCCATCAGACGCTCTACGGCGGCAGCGTCGGTGAGCGGGATATTGTCGCGGCGCAAGGCCTCAAGAACGAGGCGATGGCAATCCTCTTGAATGGGATCGAATGCCATGGGGCCTCCTTTGCTGCGGTTAGGGTTCAAATGTTTCTATATAAGGTTCAAGTTTACCCGCATGTGGCACAACGGGGGTGCCGCACTTGGACTTGCACCTTTGCACCACGAAGACGGATGTCGCACAAATGTCGGCACCTTGGACGACCGAGTGGTATCACGGTGCCGCAAACGGTCGATTTTTGGCGGCGAACGGTGCATATTTTGGAGGGGCACAGTCCTGCCCGGGATATGTAGTCAACCTTGATAAAACGTTTGCCCAGCTTGGGAGTATGGATGCCGCACAAGGGTCTTCAGGGATAGAAAAAACGTTTCATCATTGGCGGCTTTAGGTGAATAACTGACCAACCAGAACGGTAAAATAGTGTTTGTCTGAGCGTTGAGACGTTTAGACATCGCGCATTGTCATCGCCGGCAACGCGCAAACCGGTCCTAACGGAGCCAATTGGGTGCTCCGTTATATACGCAAGTCTAAGAGGGGCTTGTTTAGGAGGCACAGTATGGGACGTTTTACCAATCCTCGCGATCTGTACTTTGGTGAGGGCGCTCGCCACGAGGTGAAGAACCTCAAGGGCAAGAAGGCCATCATCGTTTCTGGCGGCAGCTCTATGCGCCGCGGCGGGTTCCTGCAGGACGTCGAGAACGACCTTAAGGAAGGCGGTTTCGAGGTCAAGCTGTTCGAGGGCGTCGAGTCCGACCCGTCTATCGAGACGGTCATGAAGGGCGCCGAGGCCATGCGCGAGTTCGAGCCCGACTGGATTATCGCCATCGGTGGCGGCTCGCCTATCGATGCCGCTAAGGCCATGTGGGTCTTCTACGAGTATCCCGAGGAGTCCTTCGATAACATCATCCAGCCGTTCAGCTTCCCTGAGCTGCGTCAGAAGGCTCATTTCTGCGCCATCTCCTCTACCTCCGGCACCGCTACCGAGGTCACCGCGTTCTCCGTCATTACCGACTACGCCAAGGGCATCAAGTACCCGCTGGCCGACTTCAACATCACCCCTGATGTCGCCATCGTCGACCCCGAGCTCACCTACACCATGCCCGCCAAGCTGTGCGCTCACACCGGCATGGACGCTCTGACCCACTGCATGGAGGCCTACGTTTCCACCTGTGCCTCTATGTTCACCGACGCCAACGCTCTGCACGGCATCCGCGAGATCGTCGAGTGGCTGCCCAAGTCCTATGCTGGCGACCATGAGGCCCGTCAGCACATGCACGAGGCTCAGTGCATCGCCGGTATCGCCTTCTCCTCGGGCCTGCTCGGCATCGTTCACTCCATGGCTCACAAGACCGGTGCTGCCTTCGAGAACGGCCACATCATCCACGGTGCCGCTAACGCCATGTACCTGGGCAAGGTCATCCAGTGGAACTCCAAGGATCCCCGTGCTGCCGAGCGTTACGCTTACGTGGCCAAGGAGATCCTGCACCTTCCCGGCGAGACCAACGAGGAGCTCATCGCTGCGCTCGTCCAGAAGATCCGCGACCTCAACGACCAGCTCAACATTCCGCAGTCCATCAAGGATTACGCGAATGGTGGCGTGAAGGTCGACGCCGAGAACCCGCAGATGGTTTCCGAGGAGGAGTTCCTCGCCAAGCTGCCCGAGATCGCCGCGAACGCCGAGCAGGACGCCTGCACGCCCGAGAACCCGCGTGAGACCAAGGCTGCCGACTTCGAGAAGATCCTCAAGGCCTGCTACTACGACACCGACATCGATTTCTAATCGACTCTTGTTATCGTAACGAGGGGCTCCGCACGTATCCGTACGGAGCCCCTTTCTTTTTTAGAGAATGGGATAGTTATGGCTGCAATTTTCAATAGCCCCAGCAAGTACATCCAGGGTCCGGACGAGCTCGCCAAGCTCGGCTCCTATGTCGAGCCGCTCGGCGCTAAGGCCCTCGTCATCGTGACGCCTTCGGGCAAGAAGCGCGTCGGTGCCAAGATCGAGGGCGGTTTTGCCGAGGCCAAGGCCGAGCTGCTGTTTGAGGACTTTAACGGCGAGTGCTCCAAGGGCGAGGTCGATCGCCTGGTTGCGCTCGCTCGCGACAACGGTTGCGACATCATCGTCGGCGTCGGTGGCGGCAAGATCCTCGACACCGCGAAGGCCGTCGCCTATTACCTGGAGTCCCCGGTTATCATTTGCCCCACCATTGCCTCGACCGATGCACCGTGTTCGGCGCTTTCGGTGCTTTACACCGATGACGGCCAGTTCGATAAGTACCTCTTCCTTAAGGCAAACCCCAATATCGTCCTGATGGATACGACGGTTATCGCGGCGAGCCCGGTGCGCCTGACGGTTTCCGGTATGGGCGATGCGCTCGCAACCTACTTCGAGGCCCAGGCGACGCACGATGCCGACGGCGGCACCTGCGCTGGCGGCAAGGGCGGCATGGCTGGTCTGGCGCTCGCCAAGCTCTGCTACGAGACGCTTATGGCCGATGGCGTCAAGGCCAAGGTCGCGCTGGAGAAGGGTGCGCTCACGCCTGCCGTCGAGCACATCATCGAGGCCAATACGCTGCTTTCGGGCATTGGCTTTGAGAGCTCGGGCCTTGCTGCTGCTCATGCCATCCACAATGGTCTGACGATGCTGCCCGAGTGCCACAGCATGTATCACGGCGAGAAGGTCGCCTTCGGCACCATCGTCCAGCTGGTACTCGAGGATGCCCCGACCGAGAAGCTCGAGGAAGTCTTGGGCTTCTGCATTGAGCTGGGCCTGCCGGTCACGATGAAGGAACTTGGCGTTGCCGAGGTTACGCGCGAGAAGGCCATGATTGTTGCCGAGGCCGCGTGCGCGCCCGAGGACACCATGTGCAACATGCCGTTTGAGGTGACGCCCGAGATGGTCGCAAACGCCATCCTGGGTGCCGACGCACTGGGTCACTACTACCTTATGGATGAGTAAACTTAGGTAAGGAAGGGGCAAAGCCAACAGATGGCTTTGCCCCTTTTTGCTATGGTGCAAAGGGGCAAGGTTACTTTGCACCAATCGTTGTTTGATGAAGGGCAGATTCTCGTATGGCGCTTCCTATGGTTTACGGCGGTCCCGGCCGGTATGTTCAGGGGCCGGGCGAACTGTCGCGTCAAGGCAGGTATTTGTCATGGTTGGGCTGCGCTGCCTATGTCTTGTTTGACCAAGGCACCGAGGATCGGCTGTGCAGGCAGATCGTCGATGGATTTCTGGACGAAGATCTAAGCGAGCCGTTCTTTAAGATTTATGACGGTCCGTGTACGGAAGAGGCCGTTGTCGAAATGGCTAAGGAAGCCCAGGCCGAGTATTGCGACATGGTAGTGGGTATTGGCGGCGGCAAGATGCTCGATATCGCCAAGGCCGTTGCGTTTTATGCCGAGTTGCCGTTGTGCGTATGCCCCACGGCAGCTTCGATGGACGGTCCGTGCAGCGTGATTTCCGATGGCGACCTGCAGGGTGTTGCGAATGCGGTCTTTAGAAACGAGCGCAACATGGCTAACGAACAGGCCAAGGTGACCAAACAGAAGCTCGTGCAGCTCATGTGCGAGGCATAGCTTGGCGCTTGATTGACCTTGTGCAATCGAGGCGGCGATAGGCATAGGCTATTTGCCGCAAAGATGCGCCGCGTGTAATTTGCCCGAGGCGTGAGCCGATGGCGTATCATTATCTCTTGCTTGTTTGCACTGCTCAGGGAGGGGCCGCGCATGGCGCAGGAACACGATCTGTTTGATGACATTATCGAGATCAGCAAGGGTTTCGACTTTCTTAAAAATCCGCTTGGCGGCGTGACCGATGCACTCGATCCGTCGGCGCCGCAGTGGAATCCTGCCGACTACAAGGAGCGCCCGCGCGGCAATACCATTCCGTGCCTGACCTGCAAAAACGAAAAGAGCGGCTGCACCGCGTGCATGGACGTGTGCCCGGTCAACGCTATCGAGGTCGAGGAAGACGCCATCGAGATCCTCGACTCCTGTCGCAAGTGCGGCCTGTGCGCCGCTGCCTGCCCGACCGAGGCGATCATCTCGCCGCGCCTGGCGCCTAAAAACCTGTATGACGATATCGTCTCTGCTGCTACGAGCCACGAGACCGCCTACGTCACCTGCACGCGTGCCCTCAAACGCATGCCGCGCGAAAACGAGGTCGTCGTTGCCTGCGTGGGCGATATTACGGCAGAGACCTGGTTCTCGGTACTGGCCGACTATCCCAACGTGAGTGTGTACCTGCCGTTGGGCGTGTGCGATAAATGCCGCAACACCGGCGGTGAGGACATTCTGGGCGAGGCGATTGCGAAGGCCGAAGAGTGGTCTGGCACGGGTATGGGCCTGGAGGTCGACTCCAAGAGCCTCAAGTGCCATAAGCGCCGCGAGTACGAGCGCAAGGAGTACATGGAAAAGATCGCCCGCACCACGGGCCTGACGGTGACCAAGCTCAATCCGGCGACTGCGGCACTGGCCTCGGTGACGCAGAAGTTGAAGGCCCACCGTCACCAGATCACGCAGCTTGAGCGCACGCTCAACACCATGTGCGGCACCACGACGACCAAGCGTCGCCGTTCGCTCACACACGGGCGGCAGCTGGTGCTCTCGACGCTGCAAAACCACCCCGAGCTTGCCCAGAACATGCAGGTGAGCACGCCGGAGTGCGATTTTGACAAGTGCACGTCGTGCGGCGAGTGCGTCAATGTATGCCCCACGTTCGCCTGCGATTTGGTGGGAAGCGGTCGCTTTGCACTGGAGTCCACGTATTGCCTAGGTTGCGGAGCTTGCGTCAAGGTGTGTCCCGAGCATGCGCTTAAGTTGGTTGAGCATGATGCATCCAACCTGGTGGTCGTCGATCCCGAGGCCGAGGAAAAGGCCGCCCAGAAGGCGAAGGCTCATGAAGAAGCTGAGAAGGTCAAGGCCGAGGCAAAGGCCAAGCTGGACAAGATGCTCGACCAGGTGGAGAAGCTCGCGGACTAGCTAAAAGAGCGTACATGATGGCCGGTGGGACAGGTGCTGCCCCGCCGGCCAAAAAAGTTGCGGTGGAATGGTTCCTGTTTTGCCCTTAAGCTGGCCATTCTAGGAACTATTCCACCGCAACTAATAGATGGTTAGCTCATACTGCTCTGATGGGTCTCGCTGCCGTTATTGCGGCGGGTGACCGTTTCGTGGAGTAAAAAGAAGCTGGGAACCTGCTTTGTCTCGGTGTATTCCATAAGGATACCGTCGGCGTTGTAGGTCTGCCCGCGTACAACGGCGAGTGCGTTAAAGTCATCGAGATCGAGCACGCGTGCATCCTCGGGCGTGGGATGCTCAATCGTTACATCGCGTTTGCCCGTGGCAATCTTAATGCCAAGGTCTTCTTCGAGGTAACGATAGATCGAGTCGTTGACAATCTCGGGTGTCAGCTCCGGTACCTGTGAGCTTAGGTAATAGGAGTCGTCGGAGCACACGGCCCGTCCGTCTGCATAACGGATGCGTTTGGCACGCGTGAGCTCACAGCCTTCAGGAAACCCCGTAATCTTGGAGAGCGCCTTGTTGCAGACGAGGAGCTCAAAGACAGTGGTAACCGTTTTGAGCTCAAAGCCTCGGCTGGCTGCGATTTCCTTAAAGGTCTCGAGTCCGCCGCCACCACGATTCGTCTCGTCACTGATGTTGCGAATGACGCGCATGCCTTTGCCTTGCTGGGGGAGCACGTAGCCATCTGCCGCAAGCATCGAGATGGCGCGACGGACCGTCATGCGCGAACAGTCAAACAGCTGCGTGAGCTCAGTCTCCGAAGGCAGATAACTCTGATAGGCGTATGTGCCGTCGTCAATCGACTGCTTCACGTTGTCATAAATGGTTTGGAAGATGGCTCGCGCCACGACGGTCTCCTAGAGCTGAGAGCGCGAGCGGTGGATGAGGACCGCTCGCGCAGGTGTCGATCGATTTACTTGCTGGGGTCGATTATATATTTACCCATGGCACGCAGAGCTGGGTCTGACAGGATGGCGCCGAGTTCGTCGAGGGAGGCTACCTTTGCGACCATCGAGGATACGTCGAGCCTGCCAGAGTCGATGAGCTCGAGCGCACGACGCTGCGTATAAGGGTTAATGTAGGACGAAGTAAGCACAAGCTCCTTCTGGAAGACCTCGAAGGGCTTGACGGTGATTGTCTCATCGGGCTTGGTGAGGCCGAACATCATGACCGTAGCCTTGTGGCCGGCGATCTGGATGGCCTGCTCGATGGTGACGGGCTTGCCAACACACTCGATAACGACATCGACGTTGCCGACGCCCTCCTGCTTCAGGCGGGCCGGGACGTCTTCGTGGATGGAATCAATTGCCAGGTCGGCGCCGAGTTTGAGCGCAACCTCGCGCTTGCCTTCGACGGGCTCGAGCAAGACAACCTTGGTGGCGCCGGCGTTTTTAGCAAGCTGCATCATGAGCAGACCGATCATGCCACCGCCGATAACGACAACTGTGCTGCCGGGCTTGATGTTGCACATATCGATGCCGTGCAGGCAGCAGGCGACGGGCTCGGTCATAGCACCCTGCTCAAAGCTGGTGTGATCGCCCAACTTGTAGACTTGCTGCATATCGACGGAGCAGTACTCGGCAAAGCCGCCGTTAACGGTGGTGCCGTAACCGGTCATATGCTCGCAGTAGTGGTTGATTCCGTCGCGGCAGGGTTCGCAGCAGCCGCAGGGATGGTTTGGGTCGATGCACACACGATCGCCCGGTTTAAAGCCAGCGACGTCGCTGCCCACGGCCTCGACAACGCCCGCAAACTCATGACCAAGGATCGTGGGCGGGGTAACGTCGGCTGCACCCTTGTCGCCTTCATAGATATGAACGTCGGTACCGCAGACGCCGCAAGCTTTGACGTTGATCAGAACGTCGCGCCTGCCCACGGCCGGCTTTGCCGATTCCTCGACTCTGAGGTCGTGCTTTCCATAGAAGACCGCGCTTTTCATGGTGACTCCTTAACGTGGCGGTGAATGTTGTAATGAAGTATAGGCATGTCTATAGATATAGACAAGCACATCTAGACAAGTAGAAAAGAAAAATGAAATGCAGCCATCAGCTATGTCAGATTTAACAGGCGAAATAACAGGCGAAATACTGGACATATACCGTTTACGGCCAATAATCAACCGTTTACCGACCGTTGTATTTATGCTAACTTGTCTAGATAAGTGATATGATAAAAATAGAAGCGCAAGAAGTCAGGGAAGCGGGCCCACCCGTCCTATTGCACGAGGTACACGCAAACGGCGCGTCTGCGGTCTCGAGTGAAGCCAAAACCGCAGTCGCTCCGAATGAAGAGAGGGGGATTCCCCGTCATGATGCAAAAGATACAACGTTTCGGCGGTGCAATGTACACGCCTGCAATTCTTTTCGCATTTTCCGGAATCGTCGTCGGCCTGGGTACGTTGTTTACCACCGAGGCGATCTTTGGCGAGATGGCCACTGCGGGCCATCTTTGGTTTGATTGCTGGAATGTGCTGCTCCAGGGTGGTTGGACGCTCTTTAACCAGATGCCGTTGCTGTTTTGCGTAGCGTTGCCAATCTCGCTCGCGAACAAGCAGAACGCTCGCTGCTGCATGGAGGCTTTGGCCATCTACCTTACCTTCAACTACTTTGTAAGCACAATCTTGGGGCAGTGGGGCCCTGTCTTTGGGGTCGACTACTCTGTCGAGGCGGGCAGCGGTACTGGTCTTGCCACTATCGCAAGCATCAAAACGCTTGATATGGGCATCATGGGCGCGCTCATTATCTCTGGTATCGCCACGATGCTGCATAACAAGTTCTTCGACACCGAACTTCCTGAGTGGCTGGGCGTGTTCTCGGGCTCTGTGTTCATCTATATGATCGGTTTCTTCGTTATGGTTCCGGTCGCTCTTGTCGCCTGCCTGGTGTGGCCGCATGTTCAGGCTGCTATCTCCGCCTTCCAGGGATTCATCCTTTCCGCCGGTACGTTTGGCGTGGGTGTCTTTGCTTTCTTCGAGCGCGTGCTGATCCCTACAGGCCTGCACCACTTTATCTATACGCCGTTCTATTACGACAACGCGGCGGTCAACGGCGGCATCTTTGCTGCTTGGGCCAACATCCTGCCCCAACTGGCTGCCGATCCGAGCATTGCTCTTAAGGATGCCGCACCCTGGGCTGCCTATACCTGCCCTGGTTGGACTAAGGTCTTCGGCTCGCTTGGCGTCGCCATTGCGTTTTATATGACCGCCAAACCCGAGCGCAAGCAGCGCGTCAAGGCTCTGCTGATCCCGGTCACCCTTACCGCTATGCTTTGCGGTATCACCGAGCCGCTTGACTTCACCTTCCTGTTCATCGCGCCCGGCCTGTTCGTCGTCCACTGCGTGCTCGGAGCGCTCGGCTGCATGGCTCAAAACCTCCTTGGCGTCGTGGGCATCTTCGACGGCGGCATCATCTCGATGCTCTCGTGGGACTGGCTGCCCCTTTGGGCCGCACACGGTCTGCAGTACGCCATCTCCATCCTTGTCGGTCTGTGCTTTACCGCCCTTTGGGTCGTGGTCTTCCGTTTCCTGATCGTCAAGTTCGACTTTAAGACCCCCGGTCGCGAGGATGACGATGTTGAGGTCGAGCTCAAGTCCAAGGCCGACTACAAGCAAAAGCAGGGCGGTGCTGCTGCTGGCAAATCGGTCGCCCAGAGTAAAGACGATGAGCGCTTGGTGCTTGCCGAGAACATCCTCGATCTGCTCGGTGGCGCGGATAACATCATCGATGTAACTAACTGCGCTACCCGTCTGCGCGTTAACGTCAAGGACAAGAGCGTCGTTGCACCCGAGGCTTCCTTCAAGGCGATCGGTACGCATGGCTTGGTGGTCCAAGGTCAGTCAATCCAGGTCATCATCGGCCTTACCGTCCCGCAGGTTCGCGAGAAGTTCGAGAGTCTTCTGAAGTTCGAGAGTCTTCTGTAAACCATCGTCCATCGAAACAATCGGCCTTGCAGAGCCGGTATGCACCGCAAGGCCGATTCTAGAGATAAAAAACTCCACTTCTAGGTAACAATTCCAAACCGTACAGGCCGCGTGCGGGGATGGATTGAGCAAGCGGCCAGAATGAGGAGGACATCATGTCCAAGAAAAACTATGCCGTGACCATTGCCGGCGGTGGCTCTACCTTCACTCCGGGCATCGCTCTGATGCTGCTTGAGGAGCGCGACCGCTTTCCGGTCAACAAGGTGACCTTCTACGATAACAACGCCGAGCGCCAGGAGACCGTGGCCAAGGCCTGCGAGATCTACTTCCACGAGAACGCCCCCGAGGTTGAGTTTAGCTACACCACCGACCCCGAGACCGCATTCACCGGGACCGATTTCGTCCTTGCTCACATCCGCGTCGGCCTGTACGCCATGCGTGAGCTCGACGAGAAGATTCCTCTCAAGTACGGCTGCGTTGGCCAAGAGACCTGCGGTGCCGGCGGTATCGCCTACGGCATGCGCTCCATCGGTGGTGTCATCGAGATCCTCGACTACATGGAGAAGTACAGCCCCAACGCCTGGATGCTCAACTACTCCAACCCCGCGGCCATCGTCGCCGAGGCCTGCCGCGTGCTGCGCCCCAACAGCCGCATCATCAACATCTGCGACATGCCGATCGACCTCATGGATAAGATGAGCCGTATGTGCGGCATCAAGGATCGTCGCGAGCTGCAGTACAGCTACTACGGCCTCAACCACTTTGGTTGGTGGAGCAAGATCTACGACAAGGAGGGTAACGACCTCATGCCGCAGATCAAGGAGCACATGGCAAAGAACGGCTACCTGGACGGCATTGAGCACGAGGCCGGTAAGGAGCAGCACGTCGAGGAGAGCTGGATTCACACCTTCGGCAAGGCCAAGGATGTCTATGCTGTCGATCCCGAGACGATTCCCAATACCTACCTCAAGTATTACCTGTACCCGGACTATGTCGTCGAGACGTCTGACCCCAACTACACTCGCGCCAATGAGGTTATGGACGGCCGCGAGAAGAAGGTCTTTGGCGCTTGCCGCGACATCATCGCCAAGGGTACTGCCAAGGACGGCGGCTTTGAGCCAGATGTACATGCCAACTACATCGTCGACCTTGCCTGCGCACTGGCCGAGAACACGCTCGAGCGCTTCCTGCTGATCGTCCCCAACGATGGCGCTGTGCCCAACTTCGACCCGACGGCCATGGTCGAGGTGCCTTGCATTGTCGGTTCCAACGGCTTTGAGAAGATCTGCCAGGGCCCGATTCCGCAGTTCCAGAAGGGCCTGATGGAGCAGCAGGTTTCCGTCGAGAAGCTCGTTGTCCAGGCTTGGGTCGAGGGCAGCTACCAGAAGCTCTGGCAGGCACTCACGCTCTCCAAGACCATTCCTTCGGCGAGCGTTGCCAAGCAGATCCTGGACGAGCTCATCGAGGCCAACAAGGATTTCTGGCCCGAGCTTAAGTAAGGACTGCAGTCTCGAACTCTCACTCATCTCTGCTTCATTTGCGCCGCCGTGGCGTCCGGGTTCGCCCAGATGCTGCGGCGGCGCTATACTTATGCAGTTTGAAGTACCTGTACCAAAAGGAGCTGTCGTGTCCCTTTCCATCGGTATCGTGGGCCTGCCCAACGTGGGCAAGTCGACGCTGTTCACCGCGCTTACCAAAAAGACCGGCCTTGCCGCCAACTACCCGTTCGCCACGATCGACCCCAACGTGGGTATCGTCGACGTGCCCGATAGCCGCCTGCAAAAGCTTGCCGACATCGTCAACCCGGGCCGCATTGTGCCGGCTACGGTCGAGTTTGTCGACATCGCAGGTCTGGTGAAGGGCGCTAACGAGGGCGAGGGCCTGGGCAACCAGTTCTTGGCAAACATCCGCGAGACCGATGCCATCTGCGAGGTCGTGCGCTACTTTAAGGACCCCAACGTCATGCGTGAGGTGGGCCGCACGGGCGAGTTCGTCGATCCCTCCGGCGATGCCGACACCATCATGACCGAGCTTATCCTGGCCGACATGGGCACGCTCGAGAAGCAGCTGCCCAAGCTCGAGAAGGAGGCCAAGCGCGACAAGGAGCTCATGCCCAAGTTTGAGGTCGCCAAGCGCCAGCTTGCCTGGCTCAACGAAGGCAAGCGCGCCGCGTCCATGGAGATGACCGACGAGGAGCGTGCCGCCGCCAAGGGCCTGTTCCTGCTCACCATGAAGCCCATCCTATATGTGGCCAACGTAGACGAGGACATGCTCAACGAGGACCTGGCGCCCATTGATGGCGTCAAGCCGCTGCCGATCTGCGCCAAGATCGAGGCCGAGCTTTCCGAGCTCGATCCCGAGGATGCCGCCGACTACCTGGAGAGCCTGGGCCTGGAGCAGCCCGGTCTGGACGTGCTCGCTCAGGCTGCCTACAAGCTGCTCGGCCTGCAGTCGTTCTTTACGGCTGGCGAGATGGAGGTCAAGGCCTGGACGGTGCGTCAGGGCGCGACCGCCCCGCAGGCCGCCGGTGTCATCCACACCGACTTTGAGCGCGGCTTTATTAAGGCCGAGGTCATTGGCTACGACGACTACATCGAGCTCGGTGGCGAGCAGGGCGCCAAGGCTGCCGGCAAGCTGCGTATTGAGGGCAAGGACTATGTCATGGCCGATGGCGACGTCGTGCACTTCCGCTTTAACGTGTAAGGACGACGCATATGTTTAAATATGGCAAAAAAGCTGGCTACATGGGTATTGCGCTGCTCGTACTTGCGGTGATTCCGCTGGTGGTCGCAGCGTGTGTTATCCCCAACATTGGTCCCGAGGTGGCAACGAAGTTTAACGCCGCCGGCGAGGTGACACGCTGGGGCAAGAGCTACGAGTTGCTGGCGCTGCCGGTGCTCAACCTGCTGCTGAGCGTAGCGACGTACTTTACGGCGGGACGCCAGGCTAAAAACAATGATGACTCCGCTGTGATGGCACGTCTTGCGTGCGAGCGCTACCTGCGCAACGGCTGCATCACGGGCGTGTTCCTCAACGTAATCAACGTCTACTTTATGTATTCGGCGATTACTGGAACGGGCTTTGGCTTTGGTTTCTAGCTTGTCCTTTTAGGCAACGAGCCTGCACGCATATTCAATGGCTGCTGCGAGGCCGCCGCTCGATCGTGGTTTAAAGACCATGTCGGCGGCGGCCTCGTTTTCGTATCCGGCGCCGCGAAGAGTGAGTGCGATACCGGTTTCTAGGAGAAGGGGCAGGCCACGCTGGCTGGTTGCTATTACTACGGCCTGGTCAAGGGCGCAGCCATACGCCTGACATTGAGCGGCGAGCTCGCCTCTCGCCGGGTCGGGGAGCAGTGCGGTTGCAACACGGCTCGATAGCAGCGTAAAGGCTGTGCGTTCGTCCGGGGAAAGGCATTCGGCCTCAACGACGACAAGCTTGGGCTGCGCGCCGTCTGCGCAACGTGATTTCTGACGCATGCAAATCGAGCAAGCCGACATAGAAAACTCCTGTATATTCGGCAAAACGTAAACTATAGTTTACGTTTTTGTTTTGCTCCATTTCAAACTCGTCTGCATGAATGAACATGCGAAACAGATTCTTGGCGAGCGAGTTGAGCGGACGCGCAAGGCCCTTGGTATCTCCAAGGTCGATTTTTGTGTGGCGACAGGAATCAGCCGACCCTACCTCGACCGAATCGAAGATGGGACGGCAAATTTCACGCTCAAGGTTCTATTTAAGATCGCGCCTGCACTCGGCATGACGGTGTCAGAACTTCTCGAGGGTATCGAATAGGGCGTTCCCCCGCTGTATTTGACGCTCTTTGGGCGGGTCCCCCTGGTTGCGATGTGCAAAATCGCGAGTATTCAGCACCAGTTCGGCCGTAGATGGTAGCTCGAGCGGCTGGCTTTGCCTTTTTGACAGTAGTTAATCCACACGCTTAATGCAAATGTGGAATAAATATTTACTAGACGGCCTCTTCGCCCTAAAAGTTCGTCTAATAATCGGCCGATTCTATGCGTCCGGAGGAGAAATTGCAGAATACTCCGATTTTTGCACGGCCCGAGGGGGACCACCTGTCGTTTGAGGCTGCGATAAGTGGAACTGCCTTAGGGATTACGCCATCGGGATGCGGTCGTGGATCGCGCGAATTTTTGTGGTGTAAGAGGGAGGGCCGCGTCAGCGCCCCTTGCGCCTAAGGCTATTCCGCCACGCCGTGGCGGTCAAGGACCTCCCTTATGGCCTCGTGCGCGGCCAGCCTGACCGCCTCGAGCCTCTCGCCCTCGAGCGGGTCCGGGGCCGGGGCCGGGGCGGAC
>URGG01000023.1 GCA_900547345.1 uncultured Collinsella sp.
GGGGCGTCGGTTGTGGCCGACGCCCCCTCCGGGGGCAAGCGGATTTGACGGTGTGTTACTTGTCGCCGCCTAGCTTGTGCGGTTTGTAGGCGAGCGCGTTGACGAGTGCGTCAGCAGCGGATTTGACGGCCGCCGGCTGCGGATCGTTAACGTGATCCTCGGGGTGCACGGGCAGGTCTTTCTTGACGGCATCGTGGATGAGCTTAAGGTACTCGGTCACACCTGCGTTCGACAGGTGCGTGCCGTCGCCGTCGAACAGGTCGTTGCGGTTGGCACTATATCCGTACCAGTCGATAACGCGAACGTTTTTATAGCGCGAGGCGGCGTTGGCAATGGCCTGATTGGTGGCACCGACCCATGGCTGCGGGCTGCGCGTGTTTACAAATACGACGGTGCGCTGATTGCCGGCATCGGCCATGATGGCGTCAATCTGGGCATCGGTCACTAGGCCGTTGGTGCCCAGCGCAAAGACTACGATCTTGCCGGCGAGGTTCTGCTGGATATAACCCTCAAATGTTGTGCGGCCCGCATCGAACTGGCGGCCCTTTTCGGCATCGATGTGACTGTGGGGGAACACGCCGTCAAAGGAACCGACGGCGCGCAGCGACACGGAGTCGCCGATCATCAGCAGGTCGTAGGATCCGTCGGGGAAGCCGTCGTTGTCCTTGTCGGTGTCATCGGCCGCCTGCTGGTCCTGGGGTTTTGCATTTTTGGCTTCCTTGTTTAGGATTTCGGCGCCCTCGCCGCTCAGCGCGGATGTGTCGGGCACAAAGACCAGACCACCCAGCGCCACGACAAGCACGACGCCGCAAACGGCGCACACGGGAATATGCGCGCGCACCCAGCCGGCGGGCGTGGTGGTGCCATCGCGGAATTCGGCGACGGTGCGGCCGAAGGCGCCCTTCCTAAACGGCGTTTCGATAAAGCGATAGGAGCACTCGGCGGCGGCGACCACCACAAGTACCTGCAAGATGTACTGCCACCAGGGCGTATCGCTGATGTTGGCGACCGGGTTCATGAGGAGCAGCAGCGGATAGTGCCACAGGTAGATGCTGTAGGAGCGCTTGCCAATCCATACAAGCGGCTCGGCGGCCAAAGCCCGTGCGACCATGCCCTGGGGCTGCACACATGCCGCAATAACCATGAGCGTGAGGATGGAGCACAGTAGCGTGCCTCCGCGATATTGGAAGGCGGTGTAGCCGTTGGTGAGCGCGACCATGGCGGCAAGGCCAACCAGACCCACGACGCCCAAGACATCGATGGATGCGGGCGAGGACCAAAAGCGCACGAGGGCGCTCGGCTGTGCCGGGGCGGTATCGGCTGATTCGTCGGCCTTCTTGCCAGGCTTGTCCTCAGCGTTCTTGCCGTGCTTGGCGGCGCCAGCCAGGCGATTGAGCCCCAAACGATGAGCGAGACGCACCGGCGCCAGATCGCTATCGGGGATAAAGGCCATCCAGGCGCCCAGCAGCAGCGAGAACACGCGGGTGTCGGTGCCGTAGTACACGCGGCTGGGGTCGGCGGCAGGGTTGTAAAGCGCCATCATGGCGAGGGCAGATACCGCGGCAAGGCCCAGAACCACGCGGCGCGTGTTGGGCTTGCTCACATGCATGGATACCATGGCAAACAGCAGTGGCGGCCAAATCAGGTAGAACTGTTCCTCGATGGCAAGCGACCAAAAGTGCGTGAGCGGCGAGGGGTCGCCCAGAGCATTGAAGTACGAGACGTTTTGGGCAATCTGCCACCAGTTGTTGAAGAACAACAGCGACGGCAGGATGTCGGGGCGCATCTTGGTGAGCATCACGTGGTTAAAGACGGTGCACAGCGCGCAGGTCACCACTACGACGGTCACCACGGCGGGGAACAGGCGGCGGATACGGCGGATCCAGAAGCTCTTGAGGTCGATGCGGCCGGTCTTTGTCACTTCGTTGATGAGCAGACGCGTGATCAGATAGCCCGAAAGCACAAAGAAGATCGTGACGCCGAGCAGGCCGCCCTGTGCCCATGTGAGGTTGAGGTGATAGAGCACCACCGCGACGACGGCAAGCGTGCGCAGGCCGTCGAGGGCGGGGATATAGCGAGATTTGGGGCGCGTGGGCGCCTGTTCTTTTGCAGCGCTGTTGGTGCGGGCACCCTTGTTGGCGGGCGCGCGATGGGGGCCTGCAGCGCGGCACGGTTCGGTGGCTTGTCGGTTAGCGCGCGAACGTTCGTGCGGCGCTTGTTGATCGCTCGCGTGGCGTGAGCTGCGCGAACTCGATCGCGGGAATTGTTCCATAAAACTTCATCCAATAACGAGAATAATCAGCACGCCTTCATTGTAGCCGCCTGCTCCTGTGAATGCTTGCTGCCGGCGCAAGCTCAAGCGCGCGTCCACATCAAAGTGAACTAAAGTTATAGAGGTGCGAGAGCGCATGATTGACGGCCAACAGCGGGTGCAGAGCTCGCGGACGAGGAGGTTTCCATGGCAGATTGCGGCATCGTTGCGGTGTTCGGCAGCATGAACATGGACCTTTCGGTGGCGTGCGAGCGCATGCCGCGTGCGGGCGAGACCGTCGGCGGCAGCGGGTTTATCACTAATGCCGGCGGCAAAGGCGCCAACCAGGCCGTAGCTGCCGTGCGCATGGGCGCGTGCACGCACATGATCGGCGCGGTCGGCTGCGACGCATTTGGCACGTCGCTCGTGGCGGGGCTCCAAGACGCCGGCGTGGACTGTGGCCTTATAGCGCGTCGCGATGATGTGGAGACGGGAACGGCGACCATCATTCGCTGCGAGGGCGACAACCGCATCGTGCTGTCACCGGGCGCCAACCATGCGCTTGCGGGCGAGGACGTTGCCTGCGCGCTGAGACGTCTGGTGGCCGATGAACTCGATGGTGACGCCAGCAAGATTGCCCCGGCTGCCGGAAGCGTCTTTATCGCCCAGGGTGAATGTGACCTTGCAGCGACGGCCGAGGCGCTTGTTTGCGCTCACGAGCTCGGGTTCTATACATTCTTTAATCCAGCGCCTGCCTGCGAGTTGCCTGCGGAGGCCTGGCCTGCGGTCGACCTGGTCTGCCCCAACGAGACTGAGTGCCAGATGCTGACGGGCATCTTGCCCGCGGATGATGCGAGCTGCGTCGCGGCACTCAACGCCCTGCTCGCCAAGGGTGCCGGAGCTGCGGTCATCACGTTGGGCGGCGCCGGGTCGGTTACGCTCGGCGACGACGGCGAGCTGCTGCGCATGCCGGCGCTTTCGAGCGCGGTGGTCGATACGACGGCCGCGGGCGATACGTTTATCGGTGCGCTTGCTGCGGCTCGTCTGGAGGGCCTGCCGCTCTTTGAGTGCATGGCGGCGGGTGCACGCGCCTCGGCGGTGACGGTGTCGCGCTTGGGCGCGCAACAGTCGATTCCCACGCGTGCCGAAGTTGATCGTGTGTTTGATTTAGACGATTTAGTACAAGACGGAGAAGCGGAGTAGAACAATGGCAATCAAGAAGCTGATCCTTGATCTGGATATGGGTGTGGACGATGCGATGGCGCTTGCCTATGCCATCGCGAGCCCCGAGGTTGAGCTCGTGGGCATTACCACGTGCTTTGGCAATGTGCGCGTCGACCAGTCGGCGCATAACTGCCTGGCGGTGCTCGACCTGTTGGGTCGTCCCGAGGTGCCGGTGTACCTGGGTGCCGATCGTCCTCTGCAGGCGACTGAGCCCTATACGCCGCCGGCGTCCACCGCGCTCATTCACGGCAAGAACGGCATCGGCGGCGCGAGCGTGCCCGCGTCGCCCTACGAGCCGGTGGGGGCGACCTCGGCCGACGGCAACGCTGCGGTCGATTATCTGATCGATGCCGCGCGCACCTATGGTCCCGATCTGATCTACGTGGCGATTGGCCCGCTCTCCAACCTGGCGCTCGCCCTGGAGCGCGATGCGGCGGCGATGATGTCCATCGGCCGCGTGGTCGTGATGGGCGGCGCCCTTACCGTGCCCGGCAACGTGAGCGCGGGCGCCGAGGCCAACATGGCGAGCGACCCCGAGGCAGCCGACGCGGTGCTGCGTTCAGGTCGTAAGCTCACCATGGTGGGTCTGGACGTGACGCATCGCGTGGTGCTTACACGCCGCGACATTGCCGGCTGGACGGGCTCGGGCACCATGGCGGGCTGCGCATTTGCGAGCATGGTCGAGCACTACATTGGCTCGTACGAGATGAACGCACCCTACCTGGGTGGTTGTGCGCTGCACGATCCGCTGGCCGTTGCCGTGGCGATCGACCCCACGCTCGTAGGTGCGCTCGGCTGCAACCTGCGTGTTGATCTGCTGGGCGAGTACCGCGGTCGCACCATCTGCGACGAGCATCGCCTGTCCGACCCCGACAAGAGCGCGCTTGTGGCACTCACCGTGGACGCCCCGCGCTTTCTGTCCGAGTTCAAGGCGCGCATGGCCCGCATCCTAGGCTAGGCTCGGGATCGAAGCACGCCCATCTGCTCGATGTGGCCGCTGGCGGGCCGACATCTACCGTTCGCCAGCCCGATGGTCCCCGGGGCGGGGAGAGCGCTATAATGCATTCTGCATCTTGGATTGTTACTCCTGTGTGGAGGCATGCCCAAGAGCAATACAACACGGATTGTTACGTAAGGCATGACCGCAATAGCACTGCTATTGGCTATCATGCCTTTTTCTGTGAGTGTTCTTGAAAGGAGGTTCACCATGCTTGCAATTAAAAAGCTTAACAACAACGCGGTTCTTTGCCGTGACGGACAGGGGCGAGATGTCATCGCCATGGGCAGGGGCGTCGGTTTCGGCGGAGATTTTCCTCGAGAGCTCCCTCTTTCTAAAATCGAGCATACGTTTTACGACATTGATCCTAAAGGACAAGATGTCATGAGGGATCTTCCCTCGGATATCGTGATGTTTGCGGCGAAAGTTATGGACATCGTTGCCAACGAACTGCCCTACGACCTCTCGACCAATGCGACGCTGTTCATGGCTGATCACCTGTCGTTTGCCGTTGCGCGAGCCCAAAAGGGGGTCCGCATCGCGATGCCTCTTGCCTATGAAGTGCGGGAGACGTATCCGAAGGAATACAAGGCTGCCCAGTTTATCGTCATGCGACTCGAGAAGGAGCTCGGAGAGCGGCTTCCCAAGGATGAGATTGCCAGTATTGCGATGAATCTCGTGAACGCACGGGTTGTTGAAGCCGTCAAAGCCACGGCCGAGCCCGCAAAGCAGTTCGACGATATGCTCGAGGACGTTATCGAGATTCTCGAAAGCGATTTCCGCATTATTGTCGACCGCGATTCCTTTGATTTCACCCGCTTCGCCACGCATCTGCGGTACCTGTTCAAGCGCATTCAAGCCGGCGAGTCGCTGAACAGCGCCAACATGCAGATGTACAAGAACTTTCGTGAGGAGTTTCCGCAGTTGGCAGAGTGCGTGAAGCATATCGGTTCCTATTGTCGTGAAACGTGGGACGCCACGCTCTCCGAGGAGGAGGAACTCTATCTAATGATCCATCTCAACCGGATCATCTCCAAAAAAGGATTGTAACCCGTAGCCATTCGGGGCATGACCTTTGCCGATTCGAACAGTAAGCCAAGATTGTGCAAAGGAGCCAATGATGGCAAATTACAAAAAGGTGGCAGAGCAGATTCTCTCCACTGTGGGCGGGGCGGAAAACGTGGCTTCGGTTACGCATTGCATGACGCGCCTGCGCTTCAACCTCAAGGATGAAAGCCTCTCGAATGATGAGAAGCTTGAGGACATCTCGTCTATCATCAGCGTCGTGCACGCCGGAGGGCAGGTGCAGCTGGTGGTCGGGCCCACGGTCGACAAGGTCTACGACGAGGTTTGTAAGCAGGGCGGATTCGAGGTCACGGTATCGATTGACGAGGAACTCGATGGCCCTCAGCTTAGCTGGAAGGAGCGCTTGGCGCCCAAGCACCTCTTCAATCAGCTGCTCGATGCCGTGAGCGGCGCTATCACCCCGATCCTTCCGATCTTTTGTGTCGCCGGTATCTTCAAGATGCTCGTTATTCTGTTTGGGCCCGAAGGCGCCGGTTTTATGTCCGAAACGAGCGACCTGTATCGGATCCTTTCCCTGGTGGGCGATGCGGCGTATTACTACTTCCCGGTGTTTGCCGCCTATAGCTCGGCTAAGAAGTTCAAAACGAGTCCTGTGCTGGCACTGCTCATCGCTGTTGTGATGATTTATCCCGACATGCTCGCTATTGTTGAGGACGGAAAGCCTTTCAGCGTCTTCGGCATCCCCATGCAGCTCGTCAACTACACCCAGGCTGTTCTTCCGGTCATCTTGATCACCTGGGCCCAGTCCTATGTTGAGCGCTTCTTTAAGAAGATCTCGCCTGATATGTTGCGCATTCTGATCGTACCCGTGGGTACGGTGCTCGTGATGTTGCCGGTCGCGCTGTGCCTCTGCGGCCCTGCCGTCCAATTTGTCATGGGCCTTGTGGCCGATTTCATCATTTGGCTCGCCTCTGTTGCCGGTCCCGCCGCGACCGCGGTTATCGGCGCATTCTGGAATCTGATCATCGCCACCGGCATGCACGTGCCGATCTATACCGCCATATTGCCCGCCGCGCTCCAGAACGGTTACGACGCCATCTTATACCCCGGCACCGCGGTTGTAGCCTACACCACGCTTGCCATCGCGCTCGCCTATGGCCTGCGCGCTAAGGGCAAGGAGAGTCGAGCCACGGGCTGGAACTTGTTCATCACCTATGCCTTCGGTCGCGTGAGTGAGCCCATCATCTACGGCATCCTGTTTCGCGACAAGAAGGCTCTTGCCTGGAACATGATTGGTGGTGCTGTCGGTGGTCTGCTGGTAAGCCTTCTTCATGCCAACGTCTATATCTTCACTGGCGTTGGTTTCCCATGGATGAACGTGCTCATGTTTGCTCAGGATATCATCCCTGGCACCATCGGGTGTCTTGCTGGCGGTGCCGTGACGTTTGCGTTGGCGATGATTTTTGGATTTGAAGGACAGGAGAAGATGCCGTTGAAGTCCAAGAGCGGCGATTCTGAGGCCGTTGAATCCGTCGAGGCATAAGAGGCTACTACACAAATATGCTCCCCAGCCGTTGCGCGGTCCGACCCCTTGGCCGCGCAACGGTACTGTGCTGTTGCGCGGCACTTGCCGAGTCCGTTGCGTTCGACAGTGTGGGCCGGGAATTTGATAGAAAGGACGACACCATAATGTTTAGAGAAGATTTTTTATGGGGCGGGGCTCTGGCTGCAAACCAGTGCGAGGGAGGATGGAACGAAGGCGGTCGCGGTTTAGCCAATTCCGACATGCTGCCGTTTGGCGATCAACGCATGGACGTCATGCGGGGAGACCTTGATCCGCGTGCGTTGGCACCCGACAGCTTCTATCCCGCTCGCAAGGGCATTGATTTTTACCATAGGTACAAGCAGGATATTGAACTGTTTGCCCAGATGGGTTTTAAATGCCTGCGCTTATCAATCGCCTGGAGCCGCATTTTTCCCAAAGGAGACGAAGCCGAGCCCAATGAAGAAGGCCTTGCCTTTTACGAGGATGTTTTTAGGACGTGTCGCGCGCATGACATTGAGCCTTTGGTGACGCTCAACCACTATGATGTCCCCATGCATCTCGTCGATGCGTATGGCGGATGGCGCGATCGCAGGTTGGTCGACCTGTTCGAGCGATATTCGCGTACCGTGTTCGAGCGCTATCGGGGATTGGTCAATTATTGGCTGACCTTTAACGAGATCAACATCATGACGCAGGCGTGCTTTATGGCGGCGGGGATCATCTTCGAGCAAGGGGAGAATCGCTATGCAACGGTTCACACGGCCGTGCACCATGTATTGGTTGCGAGCGCCCGTGCGGTCGGGGCGTGTCATGAACTGTGCCCTGGGGCGAAGATCGGTTGCATGCTCAACGCAGGTGTCTTCTATCCGGCTACATGTGATCCGGACGATGTGCTGGCTGCGCAGGCTGAGAATCGCAGCCATTACATGTTTACCGACGTCCAGGTGCGCGGTGCGTACCCGAGCTATGTTCTCAAGGAATACGCCCGCCATGGTTTTGAGGTGCCCTATCGGGATGATGACCGCGAAGTACTGGCTGCAAACCTGGTCGATTTCGTCTCGTTTTCGTATTACTCGACGCGCGTCGCAAAAGCGCATGCGGAAGGTCAGTTCGATTCGAACCTTCTTCGCTCGGCGCCTAATCCGTATCTAAAACAGGAGCCTTGGGGGAGGTTTATCGACCCCAAAGGGCTGCGCGTCACCATGAATGAAATCTGGGATCGCTATCAAAAGCCGCTGTTCATCGTCGAAAACGGTTTGGGTGCTCCTGATGTGCCGGAAGATTCGGGTGAAATAGAAGACGACTATCGAGTTGAATACCTGCGGGCCCACATCGAGGCGATGAGGGAGACCGTCGAGCTCGACGGGGTGGAACTCATGGGATATACCTGTTGGGGCCCGATCGATTTGGTTTCGGTCGCCACAGGACAGATGCGTAAGCGCTACGGGTTTATCTATGTCGATCGAGACGATAGCGGTGCGGGCTCGTTTGAGAGACGTAAAAAGAAAAGCTTCGAATGGTACCGACGCGTAATAGCAAGCAATGGCGAAGACCTTGCGTAATAACGTTAAGATGGACAAATGCGCCCGTTGGGGGAATAGTCGCGCCACTTTGCTTGACAACAGGCTAAACTAGCTAATAAACATTTACTCTTCTGTTTAGATTGAATTTGCGGTCGTTTAGTTGCCGAGCCACGGGGCGGTCAAGCCGCGATGCTCGGCCGCGACCGATGCTAGGGGGAACGATGGCCAAAGCAAGTGTTCGCGAGATCAGCCGCATCACCGGTTTTTCGCCTGCGACCGTGTCCAACGCGCTCAACCGCAAGCGCAGCGTGAGTGAGGAGACCGCCAAGGTCATCCTGGAGTGCGCGCAATCGCTTGGCTACCAGCAGTCGACGCAGCTCGAGAGCATTCAGTTTGTGCTCGCGCGCAAGACGGGCGCCATCTTGGACGAGAGTACCTTCCATCCCGCGGTTATCGAGGGCGTGGAGCGCCAGGCGCGTCGCCACGGCATGAGCACGAGCTTTGTCTCGCTCGACTTTAGCGACCTGGACGCCGTGCGCCCGCAGGTCGAGGGCCTGATTGCCGATCCGGCCGCCGCTATTGTACTAATGGGTACGGAGTTGGGCGAGGAGGACTACGCTCTGTTCGCTAACGCGGCCGCCCACCTGATTGTGCTCGATGGCTGGAGCGACCGCCAGTACTTCGATGCCGTGGTCATTGCCAATACCGATTCGGTGCTGCGTGCCGTGGACTACCTTATCGAGAAAGGTCACAAGCAAATCGGCTATCTGGCGGGCGACCTTCGTATCCGCAACTTTAAGGACCGCGAGCGCGGCTATCGCCAAGCGCTTGAGGATGCGGGCCTTGAGGCCAACCCGACATGGCGCGTCACACTGGGCACCACGCTCGAAGGTGCTTATCGCGACATGGGCGCATGGCTCGACAGTGTCTCGCGCGAAGACCTGCCGACGGCTTTCTTTGCCGAAAACGACGTGCTCGCCGTAGGCGCTATGCGCGCGTTGAACGAGCACGGCATACGCGTGCCCGAGGATGTCTCGATCATCGGCTTTGACGATCTGTCTTTGGGCGCCTTTTCCAACCCGCCGCTCACCACGGTGCACGTTCCCAAGCACGAGGTGGGTGAGATCGCGGTGCGCCGCCTGGTGGGCAACATCCGCAATCCCAAGAGCTATACCTGCAAGACGGCCGTGTCGACCTATTTTGTCGAGCGCCAAAGCGTGCGCGAAATCTAGGCAAAGGCAACGCTAGGCCGTAGGGAGGCAAAGCTCGCTAAGGCAGCCATACATAACGCTACTAAGAGAGGGTCCTTCGGGGCCCTCTTTTTGATGCCCTTGTATGTTCAGTTTGTTTACATACCGTTTAGGCTGATTTCTCTACCGTCTACGGGTATTTCGCGTTAAACTTCTAAACAGTAGAGTAAAACATTTAGTAAACATAACAAAACGAAACATGCGTCTGTTTACTGAACATGTGATTAGGGGAGGACGTACATGGACAAGATCAAGCTCGGCTTTGTGCCCACGCGCCGCAGTATCTTTAGCGCGCCGGACGCAATCAAGTATCGCGGCCTGACGGCTGATCGCCTGCGCGAGATCGGCGTCGACATCGTGGATATCGACGACATCAACGACGAGGGCCTGCTGTTCGACGACAGCCATATCGAGCCTATCGTCAAGAAGTTCCGCGCCGAGGGCGTCGATGGCATCATGCTGTGCCACGCCAACTTTGGCACCGAGTACGTTTGCGCTCGCCTTGCCCGCGAGCTCGGCCTACCCGTGCTGTTGTGGGGCCCGCGCGACGAGCGCCCCGAGCCCGACGGCACCCGCCTGCGCGATAGCCAGTGCGGCCTGTTCGCCACTGGCAAGGTCCTGCGCCGCTTCCAGGTTCCCTTCACCTACATGACCAACTGCCGCCTGACCGACCCCGAGTTCGAGCGCGGCGTTTGGGACTTCTTGGCCGTGTGCAACGTGGTCAAGACCTTCAAGCACACCCGCATCCTGCAGATGGCCACCCGTCCATTCGACTTCTGGTCGACCATGTGCAACGAGGGCGAGCTGCTCGAGAAGTTCAACATCCAGCTTTCGCCCATTCCCATGACCGAGCTTGTCCAGGCCGTGCGCGACGCCCAGGCCGACGAGCAGGCCATGGCCGCCATGCTTGCCCACATCAACGACAGCTTTGAGATCTGCATCCCCGAGGACAAGGTCCCCGCGGTCGCCGGTCTTGCCATTGCCATGAAGCGCCTGGTCGAGAAGTATGGCTGCAATGCCGGTGCCATTCAGTGCTGGAACGCCCTGCAGGACGAGCTGGGCATTATGCCCTGCGCCGCCAACGCCATCCTCAACGAGATGGGCATTCCTATCGTATGCGAGACCGATATCCACGGCGCCATCACCGCTCTGATGGTCGAGGCCGCCGACCTGGGCCGTCACCGCGGCATGTTCGCCGACTGGACTGTGCGCCATCCCGACAATGAGAACGGTGAGTTGCTGCAGCACTGCGGCCCCTGGCCCTGCAGCTGCGCGGCCGTCAAGCCCAAACTCACCTATCCGCTGGCTTTCGACCACCCCGGTGCGCTGACGGCCGAGGCCAAGCATGGCGACCTCACCCTTGCCCGCTTTGACGGCGACAACGGCGAGTACTCGCTGCTTCTGGGCAACGCCCGCGGCATCGACGGCCCGGCCGGCATGGGCACCTACCTGTGGGTCGAGGTCGACAACCTCAAGCGCCTCGAGGCCAAGATCGTCGAGGGTCCCTACATCCACCACTGCGTCGCTATTCACGCCAACGTGGTGCCGGTGCTCTACGAGGCGTGCAAGTACATCGGCATCCAACCCGACCTGTACGACCCCATCGAAGAAGACGTTAAAGCCTACCTGCGAGGAGAGTAGAAATGGCAACTATCGAAGAGCTTGAGTCCCTGCGTTGGGACCTTCGCCGCGATTGCGTCGATATCATCATGGCTGGCGCCGGCGGCCACATCGGCGGCGACATGTCGGTGATCGACGCCCTCATGACCCTCTACGCCAACCACCTCAACATTTCGCCCGAGACCGTCGACGATCCCAACCGCGACCGCTTCGTGCTCTCCAAGGGCCACGCCATGGAGGCTTACTACGCGGTGCTCTGCCACGAGGGCTATCTTGACCTCGACGACGTCAAGGCCCGCTTCTCCAAGTTCGGCAGCCCCTACATCGGCCACCCCAACAACAAGCTCAAGGGCATCGAGATGAACTCGGGCTCGCTGGGTCACGGCCTGCCCGTGGCCGTGGGCATGGCGCTCGCCGGCAAGATGGATGGCCGCGATTACCGCGTCTACACCATCATGGGCGATGGCGAGCTTGCCGAGGGCTCGGTCTGGGAGGGCGCCATGAGCGGCGGCAACTACCAGCTCGATAATCTGTGCGCGCTCGTGGACCGCAACCGCCTGCAGATCAGCGGCAGCACCGAGGACGTTATGAAGCAGGACTCGCAGGAGGAGCGCTGGGCCGCCTTCGGCTGGAACGTGCTCTCCATTCCGGGCAACGACGTCCGGGCCATCGACGCCGCGCTGACGCTTGCGGCCGAGACCTGCGGCAAGCCCACGGTCATCATCCTCAACACGGTGAAGGGCTATGGCTCGCCCGTTATGGAGGACAAGGCCGCCTGGCACCATCACCTGCCCAACGATGAGGAATATGCCCAGATCATCGCCGATTTCGCTGCCCATAAGGAGGCCATCAATGGCTAACAAGATCGCCAATCGCAAGGTTATCTGCGACACGCTGCTCGAGGCCGCGAAGACCGATAAGGATATCGTCGTCCTGTGCTCCGACTCCCGCGGCTCCGCATCGCTCACGCCGTTCTTTGATCAGTATCCCCAGCAGTCCGTCGAGGTCGGCATCGCCGAGCAGGACCTGGTGAGCATCGCCGCCGGCATGGCTTCGTGCGGCAAGAAGGCCTGGGCCGCCTCGCCGGCGTCCTTTGTGACCACGCGCTCGTATGAGCAGTGCAAGGTCGACGTCTCGTACTCCAACACCAATGTCAAGCTCATCGGCATCTCTGGCGGCGTGTCCTATGGCGCCTTGGGCATGAGCCATCACTCCGCGCAGGATATCGCCGCCATGAGCGCGCTTCCCAACATGCGCGTGTACCTGCCGAGCGACCGCTTCCAGACCGCCAAGCTCGTACGGGCCCTGGTCGCCGACAACAAGCCGGCCTACATCCGCGTGGGCCGCAACCCGGTCGAGGACGTGTACACCGAGGATGAGTGCCCGTTCCAGATGGATCGCGCCACCTGGGTGCGCCGCGGCACCGATGTGACGCTCGTCGCTACCGGCGAGATGGTCCGCCATGCCGTGGACGCCGCCGACCTGCTGGCCGAGCAGGGCATCTCGGCAACGGTGCTCGACATGTATTGCGTCAAGCCGCTCGACGCCGAGGCTGTAATTGAGGCCGCCGGCGCCACGCGCGCCGTCGTGACCGTCGAGGAGCACAGCCCCTTCGGCGGCCTGGGCTCTATGGTCGCGCAGGTGGTGGGCGAGCATTGCCCGCGTCCGGTCAAGTGCCTCTCTCTGCCCGACGCGCCGGTCATCACCGGCACGAGCCCCGAGGTCTTTGCGCACTACGGTCTGACGGGTGCCGGAATCGCCAAGACCGTTGCCGAGTTCCTCGGCAACTAGTAGAAACAGACGCTGCGCGGCCGCCAAGCACCGCACCTTGCCGTTCAAACCGTCGCTTGCGTACACAGAGTACGCGGCGCTCCTCTTTCACGGCAATCTGCGGCACTTGACGGCCGCTCGCTCCTTGTCCGTCAGGTCGTCTTCGATTTGACGGAAGGAATGGGAGAGTACATGAGCAAATACATCATCGGAATCGATCAATCCACGCAGGGCACCAAGGCGCTGCTGGTAGACGAGGGCGGCCATCTGATTCATCGTGCCGATCGCTCGCATCGCCAGATTGTCAACGAGGCCGGCTGGGTGAGCCATGATCCGGTCGAGATTGCCGCCAATGTGCTGGCCGTGGCGCGTGCCGTGGTGGAGGAGACCGGGGTCGACCCGGCCGACATCGCCGGCATCGGCATCTCCAACCAGCGCGAGACCACCGTTGCCTGGAACCGCATGACGGGCGAGCCTCTGTGCGACGCCGTGGTGTGGCAGTGCGCCCGCGCCCGCGGGCTGTGCGACAAGCTGGCCGCGCGCGAGGGTGTGGCCGAGCTGGTGCGCGACACGACGGGCCTGGTGCTCTCGCCCTACTATCCGGCGGGCAAGATGGCCTGGATCCTCGCGAACGTTCCCGCTGCTGCCGAGGCTGCCGCGGCAGGCGAGCTGTGTCTGGGCACCATTGATGCCTGGGTGGTCTGGACGCTCACGGGCGGCGCGGAGTTCCGCTGCGACTGGTCCAACGCCAGCCGCACGCAGCTCTTTGACCTGTGCCGTGGCTGCTGGAGCGAGCCGGTGTGCGAGGCCCTTGGCGTTGACGTGGCCTGCCTGCCGCAGGTGACCGATTCCGATGGCCTGTTCGGCACGACGGACCTGGGCGGCTTTTTGCCGGCACCCGTGCCCATTCACGGCGTGCTGGGCGACAGCCACGCGGCCTTGTTCGCGCAGGGCTGCCACAGCCGCGGTATGGCCAAGGCGACCTATGGCACCGGCAGCTCGGTCATGATGAACGTCGGCGACGAGTTCGTTGCCAGCTCGCACGGGCTTTCGAGCTCGCTCGCATGGCGTATGGACGGCGTGACCGAGTATGTACTCGAGGGCAACGTGAGCTACGCCGGCGCCGTCAAGACGTGGCTGTGCGACGATCTTGAGCTCATCAACAACCCCGAGGAAGTTACCGACCTGTGCTACGCCGCCAATCCGGCGAGCCGCGTCTACTTTGTGCCGGCGTTTACCGGTTTGGGCGCGCCGCATTGGGCGAGTGACGCCGAGGGCTGCGTCTTTGGCATGACGCGCACCACGGGTCGCGCGGAGTTCGTGAAGGCCGCCGACGAGTCGATTGCCTATCAGATCTTTGACGTGATCGATGCGATGGTCGAGGATTCGGGCGCGGCGCTGTCCGAGCTTCGTGTTGATGGCGGTCCCACGCGCGACGCGTACCTGATGCAGTTTGAGAGCGACTTGGTTGGCTCGCCCATCCGCATCGCGAGCAACGACGAGATGAGCGGCCTGGGTGCGGCCTGGGCCTGCGGCATTGCGCTGGGCATGTACGCGCGCGATGTCGTCGACGTCTACGGCGCCCGCGGCATCGTGGAGCCTGCCATGACCGCCGACGAGCGCGCCAAGAAGATCGCCGGCTGGCGTCACGCCGTTGACGCGACCATCTCGTACACAGCCTAGAATGATTTTTCTGGGACGGGGATTAAAAACTCATTGGTCCTCGTCCCAGGTAGCTTATTTGGGACGGGGCTTTTTTGACTGGTATGATTGGTGCGACCATTCGAACCAGCTAAAAGAGCCCCGTCCCAAATTGACTACCGAGAGGATCTGCCATGGAGCGCATCGCGAGTTTTTCCGTTGACCATCTGCTGCTTGAGCCCGGCGTGTATGTGAGCCGCATCGACCGCGATCCGGCGACCGGTGCTGCCGTCACCACGTTTGACCTGCGCCTGACCACGCCCAACAAGGAGCCGGTCATGAACACCGCCGAGTGCCACACCATTGAGCACCTGGGCGCGACGTTCCTTCGCAATCATGCCGAGTGGTCGAGCCGAATTGTCTACTTTGGCCCCATGGGCTGCCGTACGGGCTTTTACCTCGTCGTGTTTGGCGAGGTGGCGAGCGAGGAGATTCTGCCGCTCGTGCGTGAACTGTTCGAGTTTGTCGCCGGCTTTGAGGGCGATGTCCCCGGAGCCGCTCCCGAGGAGTGCGGAAACTACCTGGACCAGAACCTTCCCATGGCCAACTGGCTCGCGCGCCGTTACCTCGACCGCGACCTGGCCGATATCGACGAGAAGCACCTACACTATCAGCAGGCGTAAGGCCCTCGCAGGAATAGCGTTTGTACTTGAAGCGTTCCCGCTCTTGCGGGGGCGCTTTTTCATACCGAGCGCTCAAATCAGAACGAGATTGTTCTAGAATGTTTGTATAGTCACATTTACGAACAGGAGTGAACATGCATATCTACTCTGTCAACGATCCCGAGTTCAAATCCTATGGCAACGTTTGGGATGACGTCCCGTCCGAGCTCACGTCGTCCATGCTCGAGGCGCTCTCCGCTACGCCCATCCTCGAGGGCAGTAAGTACGTGGCCTCCGCGCCCGAGCTCGAGCAGGTTGAGGGTGCCGACACGCTCGGCTTTCTCATGTTTGGTGGTCGTCCCTTCCAGCTCGGCTGGTGCAACGGCCACAACACACGGCTCAACTGCCTGGAGTACCACCGCGCGAGCGAGTTCAACCTGGGCGCCCGCGACTTTATCCTGCTTGTGGCGCATCGCTGGGAGATCGAGGACGGCAAGCTCGATACCGCGTGTGTCAAGGCGTTCCGCGTGCCGGCGGGCAAGGTCGTCGAGGTTTTCAACACCACGCTCCACTATACGCCCTGCATGGTCGACGACGGCGGCTTCCAGGTGATGGTGGCGCTGCCTGCAGGTACCAATGGCCCGCGTCCTGAGGCTGCGGCCGACATGCCCGCGGCCGGCGACAGCTACTGCTACTGGAAGGCCGACAAGTGGGTTCTCTGCCATGCTGACAGCCCCAAGGCAGCCGAAGGCGGCTACGTAGGTCTCATCGGCAAAAACCTCGACATCGCCTGCGACTAGAATCTTCTGTCTCAATCCGTAACATCTAGCGGGCTAAATCGTCTCTACCTGTTACAGATCGAGACAAACCGTAGGGGGCCGCCCGAAAATCTTGATCTGTAACACCAGGCCCGGTTTTGGCGGCCTAGCTGTTACAGATCGAGACAAACCGGGCCCAAGCTGCCACAAAGGTGCCTGTCCCCGTTGCGGTGGTTTGGGCAGGCGGGTATCAAAAAGTGTCAGACGGGGCGGCTGTCGGGCACCTGCGCGCGAAAAGAAGTATCGACCTGCGTCGTTGCCGTTGAGCGACGCGTTGTTTGCAGGGATACTGAGCCTATGACAACAGCGTGCGAAAGGATTGATGCATGGCTTTCCGTAATGACTTCCTGTGGGGCGGCGCGACGGCTGCCAACCAGTGCGAGGGTGCCTACAACGTGGACGGCCGCGGCCTTGCCAACGTGGACGTGGCTCCGCACGGCCCCGAGCGCTATGCGGTGGTCTCCGGCCAGCGCAAGATGCTCGACTTCGAGGACGGCTATTACTATCCCGCGCAGACCGGCATCGATTTCTATCACCACTACAAGGAGGACATTGCTCTCTTTGCCGAGATGGGCTTTAAGACCTTCCGTATGAGCCTGGCTTGGACCCGCATCTTCCCCAACGGTGACGAGACCGAGCCCAACGAGGCTGGCCTGGCCTTCTATGAGGACGTATTCCGCGAGTGCCAGGCGCACGGCATCGAGCCGCTCGTGACCATTACACACTTCGATTGCCCGATTCACCTCATCAAGGAGTACGGCGGCTGGCGCAACCGCAAGCTCATCGACTTCTACAAGAACCTTGCAACCACGATCTTCACCCGCTACAAGGGTCTGGTGAAGTACTGGCTCACCTTTAACGAGATCAATATGATCTTGCACCTGCCGTTTATGGGTGCCGGTCTGGTCTTTGAGGAGGGTGAGAACAAGGAAGCCGTCGAGTACCTGGCCGCCCACAACGAGCTCGTCGCCAGCGCTTGGGCAACCAAGATCGCCCACGAGATCGACCCCGAGATCAAGATCGGCTGTATGCTCGCCGCAGGTAGCTACTACCCCTACAGCTGCCGTCCGGGCGATGTGCGCCAGGCGCAGCTCGACAACCAGGACAACTACTTCTTCGTCGACGTCCAGAGCCGCGGTTACTACCCGGCCTATGCCGTCAAGAAGCTCGAGCGCCTGGGCATCGATGTGGGCATGACGGACGAGGACCGCGAGATCCTGGCCGCCAACACCGTCGACTTCATCAGCTTTAGCTATTACAGCACCCGTTGCTCCGCTGGTGCCGATAACCCCGATGTCGAGCGCACCCAGGGCAACGCCTTCGCCGGCGCCAAGAATCCCTACCTGCAGGAGAGCCAGTGGGGCTGGGCCATCGATCCGCTGGGCTTCCGCATCACCCTTAACGACCTGTACGACCGTTATCAGAAGCCGCTGTTTGTGGTCGAGAACGGCCTGGGTGCCAAGGATGTTGTCGAGGAGGATGGTTCCATCAACGACGACTACCGTATCGACTACCTGCGCCAGCATATCGCTGCGATGCGCGACGCGGTGACCGAGGACGGCGTTGACCTGCTGGGCTACACCACCTGGGGCCCGATCGACCTGGTGTCTGCCGGCACGGGCGAGATGTCCAAGCGCTACGGCTTTATCTACGTCGACCGCGACGATGCCGGCAACGGCACCCTCAAGCGCTCCAAGAAGAAGAGCTTCGACTGGTACAAGCATGTCATTGAAACGAATGGTGGGGACCTGTCCTAAGGAAGCTGAGACACTCAACTTCATAGCCTCCTAACCAAGGCGCCCGGCGAGCAGTTAATGTTCGCCGGGTGCCTTGCCGTCTGCGGATTTTGGGACATGTGGCCCGCTTTTTGAGCCTGCCTGTCGGTACACTAAAAGCACTATGGGTACCCGCGAGCGACATATCGGCCACGCGGCCGCCCGATCCGCACCCGTGGCGGATCCCAGGGGTGGCAGGCTCTTCGCCATGCCGCGATTCCTTGTTGGCATAACACATCGGGTGTACCGTCACCGCGTCTTTGCTATCGCCGGCGCCATCACCGCGCTGTTCCTCATGCTTCTGGCAGTCTTGCCGGCGCTGTTCGCCTTCGACCCCAAACTTTCTAACGCCGTGCCCGCCTATAGCGAGGTGTCCGAAGAGGTCGTGGATGCGCTCGTCCACTCGAGCTCTCTCCCGTTGCTTGTCGCCGCAATTGCATTTTCGATTTGGGGCGTATCGGTCTATCTGCGCTGTTTGGACTATGTGTTGCGCCGCCGCCTTGTTGCCGTCGCCACCATCTGCGCCCTGTGGATGATCGAAGTCATTCTCAAGTACAAGTCGTTCACGCCGGTCTATGCCACCGTGCTGTGGTACCTGTACTACGTGCCCATGACGCTCATTCCGCTGCTCTACCAGTTGTGTGGTCTGCGCCTTGCGGGCCTGGAGCAGCACCGCCTGGGTCGCCGCTACCGTGCTGCGCTGTGGATCGTGGCCATCCTGCTTATCGGATTTGTGCTCACCAACGATTTTCACCAGCAGGTCTTTCGCTTTGACCGCACAAGCGACACCTGGAGCAACGATTGCACGTACGGCTGGGGTTATTTCGCCGTCCTCGTGTGGACGGCCTTTGACTTCGTGGCCTTTTTTATCCTGGTTGGTCGGTCCTCGTCCTTTCGCATCCAGCGATTCTCGGGCACGGCGGCGCTCGTACTGCTGGGTGGCGCATTCTTTGCCATCTCATATGCGTTGCGCGTGCCCTGGGCATGGAGGCTCAACTTTTCGCTCGTCTATTGCGTCCTGTGCGTGGTGGCGATGGAAATCTGTCTCGATTGCGGTGTCATTCCGTCGTATCACGACATCGCCGGCATCTTCGACACCTTGCCGCTCGACCTCAAAGTTCTAACGCGCGATCTGCAGGAGGTCTATGCCACGCCGGTGTCAAAGTCAATGCCGGTAGGCGTGCGCGAGGAGTTGCGAGTCCAGGAGCACGGCCGCGCCCATGCCTTTGCCGTGGCGTCCGATCCCGATGTGATGTACCGTGCCTTTCCACTGCTGGGCGGATCGGCCCTGCTTGCCCAAGACGTGTCGGAGCTCAACGAGCTTAACCGTGAACTGGCACATCGTCGCATGGAGCTGCAGCGTCAAAACGAGCTGCTCGCCGCCGACTACGACCTTAAGACGCATTTGGCAGATCAAGAGGCCGAGACCTTATTGGTCCAAGACGTGGACCAAGCGCTTGCCCGCGCGCTCGAAGGGGTGTACGACCTGCTGAGCTCGCTGCCGCCGTTGACCGACGAAGCGTCTTCGCACGAGCGCTACCGCATGCTGCAGCGCGCCAAGATGCTCGTCGCCTATTGCAAGCGCAAGGGGTCGCTCACGTTGGCACAGCACGGGGAGAGCGGTTTTGATCGCGACCGCATTCAGCTCATCGCCAACGAGCTCGCAAGCGACCTGCGCACCATCGATATCGATTGCGCCTCGATTATCGCCATACGGCGCCCGTTGCACGCCAGTACGGTAAGCGCCCTGTACGACTGCGTGTATGACTTTGCGTTTTTTGCCTACACCACCGACCATCCGGCTCTTATGTATCACTTGGGCGACCATGACCGATGCAGTGTCGAGCTGCGCGCCACGCTTTTTTCCAACGATGATGAAGATCTTTCGCAGACGCCCGCTGCGCAAGAGCTCGAAAGCGCTCTGCAAGGGCGCAACGTGGCATACCGCCTTGAGGGCGAGTCCGGCCAGCTGCGCATGATCGTCTTGATGCCGAGGGCGGGTGAGTGACGATGCAGATTTCGCTCATCCTTCCCCAAATCGTTGCGCTCGATGTTGTCTTTGCCCTGGCTGCGTGTCTGCAGACGATCCACGTCCCGCTCATTTCATCGCGCCGCTCGTCCTATAACCGTAAGGTGATTTGCGCCTACGAGGCGAGCCTCGTGGTTCACCTGGTGGTTTCGGCGCTTATCCTGTTCGCGTCGTCTGGCTCGTATCTGGTGGCGCCGCTTTACGTTTGCGCCAGGGCAATGGGCGGAGCGCTGTGGCTCAATGCCGCAATCTTTGCCTATGGCGCGGTGCTTATGGTGCGCTATCGTCGTCCCGTCATGCTGGTCGAGCTGCTGCTTGTTGTCGCCGTTACACCGCCGGTGGTTTTTGCCATGGGCTCGGCGTGGACCGTTGTCCTTATCGCAGAGGGAGCGTTCTTTCTGTTCCGTTCCATCGCGGCGCTCTTGATGGACGTCCGTAACCGCCAGGAGGATATCACCGCATTCTCGACGATCGAGACCATCAACGTGATTCCCGTGGGCATCCTGTATCTGGACCCGAGGGGCCGTCCGCTGCTCATGAACCGCTGCATGCGCAAAAACCTGGTGGAACTTCATATGCCCACCGATCTAGGTGACATGAGCGGCACATGGAACGACCTGCGTAAACTTAGCATGCAAATGCCCGAAAGCAGTAGGAACCGTGTGCGGATTAACTTGGACCGTTTTGGTGAGGCTCGCGCGGTGATCGAGATTTCTCCCGCCGAGATTCGCCTATTTGTGCACGACGAGGTTATGGTTTCGGGCCGCCTCTTTGAGCGCATTATCGGCCTGGACGTGACGGAATACGCACACGCCTACGACCGCCTGGCGCAAGCCAACCACCTGCTTGAGCTTGCGGGCCAAGAGCTCCAGGCCCAGATCGAAGAAGTTAAAAAGGTTGCCGACAATGCGGCCTACCTACGTATGCGTGCCCGCGTGCACGACGTGATCGGGCAGCGCCTGTCCATTCTCCATCGCTATTTGGAGGAGGGACGTCTGGACGATGAGTCGCTCGAGCAGATTGCCCCGTTGCTGCGCTCAATCGCCGCCGATTTGCGCAGCGGCGGTGCCAGCGAGCCTGCAGAGCAGCTGGGTGATATCGTCCATGCTTTTGGCCTGGTGAGTGTGCAGATCGATGTTGAGGGTGCGCTGCCTGAGGACGCGCGTGTCGCCGCCGCATTTTTGCAGATTATTCGCGAGGCCTCGACCAATGCCACCAAGCATGCGCAGGCGCATTGGGTCCATGTGCGCCTGTGGCAGGAGGGGGCGGATGCTGACGGCATCGCGCACATGACGATTTCTAACGACGGGTCCCCGGCCCCCGTATCGTATCGCGAGGGAACGGGTATCCCAGGTATGAGGCATGTCGCGCAAGATCTGGGTGGCAGCCTAGAGGTCCATGCTGCCCAGCCCTTTACGCTTGCGGTGTCCATCCCGCTGAGCTCCAACGCCACGGTCCAAAGGAGAAGTTCATGATCCGCGTCCTTATAGTCGAAGACCAGGCCATCCTGCGCGAGAGCCTGGCGCGCTCCGTTGGCGACCAGCCCGATATGACCGTTGTTTCCGCCATCGCCGATGCCTCCGAGGCCTTGGGTGCCGCGCTCAAGGAGCGCCCGGACATGATACTGATGGACGTGTGCACCGAACACGATTCAAACGGCATCGTGGCGGCGGCGCGCATCAAGGAGCAGCTGCCCGAGTGCCGCATCATTATCATGACCGGCATGCCCGAGATCACCTTTGTCGATCAAGCTCGCGAGGCGGGCGCCGATAGCTTTGTGTACAAGAACGTCGGCATCGACGAGCTGTTTGCCGTGATGCGCTCCACGCTGGTAGGCTATTGCACGTTTCCCAAGCCGCCCAAGAGCATTTTTTCGGGCACGGCGGCACTCGACGATGTCGAGCTATCGATTTTGCGCCTTGCCTGCGAGGGCAAGAGTCGCCGCGAGATCGCGGCCGAGCTGTTTATGAGCGAGGGCACCATCAAGCGCCGCATCTCGGAGATCCTGAGTAAGACTGGCTACGACAACATCATGCGTCTTGCCGTGCATGCGGTGACCGAGGGCAGCATCGTTCCCAACATGGAGCGCCCGTAGTCGGTGCGCTCACCCGTGTTCCGGCGCTGTAAAGATAGACCGCCCGTCGTTTCGCATCTAAAGACGGCGGGCGGTTTGCTTGTGTGGGCGGTGCTGTCGGCACATGTCAGGCGGGGCCGCAGGATTATCTCC
>URGG01000024.1 GCA_900547345.1 uncultured Collinsella sp.
CGACCCGCCTATATATCGTCCCACGCGCAGTTTCGCAGCGAGCGAAGCGAAGCGAGAATGTTTGAGCATGGAATGATATGTGTGAGAGGCGGGCGGGAGGGGTACGAGCGCCCTAGGCGACGCCGCTAGAACCGAAACCGCCGGCTCCTCGGTCGGTTTTATCTAGTTCGTCTACCTCTACGAGATTGACCGTGGGGACTTCTTGGATGACGAGTTGCGCGATGCGGTCGCCTTTGTTGATCTGGATATTGTTGGTGGGATCCAGGTTGATGAGGATGACCTTAAGCTCGCCTCGATAGTGGGCGTCGATGAGACCGGGCGTGTTGACTATAGACAGGCCCTGCTTAATGGCTAGACCGCTGCGGGGCTGGACAAAGCCGGCGTAGCCATCGGGCAGCGCAATGGCCAAGCCAGTGGAAACCAAACGTCGCTCAAAGGGCTTGAGGGTACAGTCTTCGTTGGCGCGGAGGTCAAGGCCGGCATCTGTGGGATGAGCGTATTTGGGAAGCTCGACCGTGGGATCGAGACGCTTAATGTTAACGGTAATGTTGGACATGAAATCACCTTAGCTTGTCGAGCTCTTGCAAAAACTCATCGACGTCTTTGAAATCGCGATAGACCGAGGCAAATCGAATGTAGGCAACCTTGTCGATCTTGGCCAAGCGCTTAAGCACCATATCGCCCAGTTCGTGGGACGTTACAGCCGTCAGCGTACGGGAACGCAGCTCCACCTCGATATCATCGATGATCTCGTTGAGCTTTTTCGTATCGATATCGCGCTTAATCGTGGCGCGCATCAGGCCGACCAGCAGCTTGTTGCGATCGAACCGCTGCTTAGACCCGTCGGATTTGATAACCTCGATGGGATCTTCGCAGCGCTCGAACGTCGTAAAACGATAATTGCACGAACAGCATTCGCGACGACGCTTGATAGTGTTGTTCGACTCCTGCATACGGGAATCGACAACGCGGGTATGTGCCTTGCCGCATTTGGGACAGCGCATGGTACCTCCTCTTAAACGATAACAAGGGTACCATGCAACCGAGCGGAAATCTTACGAACGAGCCGGAACTTTCAGAACTGCACCAGCATCAAGAGAGCTGCGATCGAGGTGATTTACGCTACGAATCATGTCGGAAGTCTCCTGCGTGGAAAGGCCATCGATGGGATGCTCCTGGGCAAGCGACCACAGAGAATCGCCGGACTGCACACGAACCGTTTCGTAGGTGACGTTGGCTACGGAATCGGCATATGCTGCGTGACGAGCAGAAAAAACTGACGTGGCAAGCACGAAGAACAGGGTAAACGCTACGGCTACAGCAACGATCGTCGAGGCCTTCAGGGCAACAGGAGCCGAAGCAACGGACGCACGCTGGGTGCGAACGGGCTTAGTGGCCACGGCCTGAAAATGAGAGCGTCCGCCCTTCACGACCGTAAAGGCAGGCGTGGCGGGCGCCTCGAGCTTAAGAGCGAGGTTTCCCTGGACCATATCCGCTGCGTTCATTCTGTTCTCCTCTCGTTTGTTTTGACGAGAACTGTTTTATCAAGCCGCGGGGACAAAAAAGTCTAGCGCGGGAACGAGTGTTCGGTTATTATTATCTTCGAACAGTTGTTCCTGTCAAGCAAAAATAGAACATTTGTTTGGTATGGGTAGAGAGGAACCCCTGATGGCTCGCAAAATTACCAAGCGTCAGCAGCAAATTTACGACTTCATCAAGGAATATCAGCAGGAGAAGGGCTATCCGCCCAGTGTGCGCGAGATGGCTTCGGCTGTGGGCCTTTCCTCCCCTAGCACCGTACATGCGCACCTCTCCGCGCTGGAAGCACGCGGCCTGCTCAAGCGTGACGCCACCAAACCTCGCGCTCTCGAGCTCTTTGACGAGGACGGATCTTCCGTCTCCATCTCGAAGTCCGATGAGCCCACGGTGCCCCGCGGCACTGTATCGCTGCCTCTCGTAGGCCGTGTCGCTGCAGGGATTCCCATCCTTGCCGAGCAGAATATCGAGGACACCTTTACCATCCCAACCGAGATCGCAACAGAACAGGGGTCCTTTATCCTCGAGGTCCACGGCAATTCGATGATTAACGTCGGCATCTATAACGGCGACTACATCATCGTTCGCGAGCAGAAGAGCGCCATGAATGGCGAGATTGTCGTGGCCATGATCGATGGCTCCGCAACAGTCAAAACATTCTATAAGGAGCAGGGACGCGTTCGCCTGCAGCCCGAAAACGACACTATGGAGCCTATCTACGCGACAAATCCCACGATTCTAGGCAAGGTCGTCGGTTTGATGCGCCGGTTTTCGTAATGCAAAAACGCATCACGGTCTTTGATACCATTCGCGGGTTTACCATGCTGTCGATGGCGGGATTTCATGCCTGCTACGACCTTGCCTACCTATATGGTTGGGAGATGCCCTGGTTTACCCAGACCATCTTCCAAGACATCTGGCGAGCCAGCATCAGTTGGGTATTTTTGTTTATTGCCGGCTGGATGTGCACCCTCTCGCGCAACAACATCAAGCGTGCCGCCAAATATGCCGTAGCCGCTTTGGTCGTATGGGTCGCAACGACGCTCGTCTCAGTCGATGACTCGGTGAACTTCGGCATCATTTTCTGCATGGCGGCGTGCACCGCCATTGTTGCACTCGCGCGCCCGGTTCTCGATAGAATACCGGCAGTTTGGGGTATAACGATTTGCCTCATACTCTTTGCCTGTACCTGGAGCATTCCTAAAGCGGTCTACCCTATCCCCCATCTAGCTTGGCTGGGGTTCCCAAGTCCAGACTTTGTCTCCGGTGATTACTATCCGCTCATACCCTTCTTATTTATGTACCTCACAGGCTTCTTTGCCGCGCGCACGGCTCAGAAAGCAAACTGCGAGGCACCAGCATGGGCCTATGAAAATCCCATCCCGACGCTCGCAAGCCTCGGACGCCATGCACTGCCGTTCTACCTGCTTCATCAACCGGTTATCTTGGGTGTACTGGAGCTGATTTATTCCGTTCGGTAACGCTCAAGACGTGGTGCGATACGGTCCGGAAGCTTTGCCACAATACGAACGCCGTCCTCGAGGTATTCCTCGTGCAGAAGGGTTCCCTGTTCGTGCACGAGCGTGATTAACGCGCCCTCTCGATACGGGATATCGGCCGAGAGCAACACGTCCGTGGCGGCCGCTTCACGAGCGATGCGGTCGACTAAGTCATCAAGACCCTCACCCGTCTGAGCCGAGAACAGCACCGCCTCGGGATAGCGCCGGCGAAAGCTCAAGCGATCGACGCTATCGAGCAGATCAATTTTATTGAACACGGTAAGTGTCAGGCGCTCACCGGCACCAATCTCATCAAGGACACGATCAACCGCCTCGAGCTGACGCTCATAATCCTCATCGGAAGCATCTACAACTTTAAGAATCAAATCGGCGCCGAGCACCTCGGAAAGCGTAGATTTAAACGCGTCGACCAGGCCATGTGGCAGCTTTTGAATAAAGCCGACGGTATCGGTGATCGTCATGCCACGACCACCGGGCAAACGGTACGAGCGCGTTATAGGATCGAGCGTGGCAAACAGCTTATCCTGCGAAAGTACCGTGGATCCCGTCAAACGATTAAGCAGCGTCGACTTGCCGGCATTGGTGTAGCCAGCCAACGCAACGCGAAACGCTGGCGATTCAATACGGCTTTTCGATTGCACATCGCGGCGCTGTTCAACCTGTTTCAGTTCGCGTCGAAGCGCAGCGATCTTATTGCGAATCAGACGACGGTCGACCTCGAGTTGGCTTTCGCCCTGGCCAAAGCGCGAGCCAATACCGCCACGCGTCTGTTCCTTGGCAAGGTGGCTCCACATACCTCGCAAACGAGGCAACAGGTACTGCAACTGTGCCAGCTGCACCTGCAAGCGGCCCTCACGCGTCTGGGCATGCAGACCAAAGATATCCAAAATCAACGCCGTACGGTCAATAATCTTGACCGGTTCGCCCACGGCTTTCTCAAGATAGGACTGCTGTGAAGGAGTCAGGTCGTCGTCGAAGATAACAACATCCGCATCCATGCGATGCACCAAACCGCACAGCTCCTCGACCTTTCCGGAGCCGATAAACGATTTGGGATAGGGCTTGACCAGGCGCTGAGACAAGCGTGCAACGCATTGGGCCCCAGCAGTGTGGGCTAGACGCTCGAGCTCGTCGAGCGAACGGTCGAGCGGCCAGGCGTTATCGTGCCACTCAACACCAACCAAGATGGCGCGCTCGGGTTCAGGCGCCGTGGGGACCAAAGGGAAACGAGCCATTAGGCCGCCTCGATGCGATGGTAAATATCATCAACGACCTCATCGATCGTAAACTCATCCATATCGAACCACACGATGCGATCGTCACGCTTAAACCAGGATAGCTGGCGCTTGGCATAGCGACGTGAGCGCATCTTGATAAGCTCACGGGCCTCATCCATGGTAATAGCGCCACGCAAGGCATCAATAATCTCTTTGTAACCAATTGCCTGCATCGACGTGAGCGCATCGCCCAGGCCCTGGTCCATAAGGCCACGGACCTCATCAACCAGTCCCTGCTCAAACATAAGGTCGACACGTAGGTTAATGCGCTCATACAGCACTTCACGGCTACGCGTCAGACCAAACCACAAGGCATGATAGCGCTCGCGCGGAACACTGAATTTCGACTTCTGCTGGGCATATGACACGCCGTCATCGTGCATCTCGAGCGCACGAATCACACGACGCACGTTATGGGGATGAATCACGGCAGCTGATTCAGGGTCGCGCTCGGCAAGCAGGGCATGCAATGCTTCCTCGCCAATGCGCTCGGCAAGCTCCTGATAGCCCACGCGTCGTTCGTCCTCGAGTTCTCCCGAAGGAAAATCCATTTCATCGAGAGCGGCCTTGAGATACAAGCCCGTACCGCCGCAAAAGACCGGAAGACGCTGCTCGCCAAGCAAACGCTCGACATGTGCTCGGGCGTCCGACTGGTAGAGCGCAGCAGAATACGCGACGCCGGGATCCACGATATCGATAAGGCGCAGAGGTGCCGAGCACTCCTCGGGCATCATTTTGGCCGTACCGATGTCCATGCCGCGATAGATTTGCATCGCGTCGCACGACAACACTTCGGACGATAGACGAGCGGCCAGGCGGTCGGCAACATCGCTTTTTCCGACCGCTGTCGGACCGACAATCGCTACAGCAGAAAGGCTTGCACCAGGAGAAATCATTAGCGAGGCTCGCCCACGACGGAGCCAGACAGATACCACGTCTTGGCGACATCAATATCAACATCGACGATCTTGCCGATAAGCTGATCGATGCTATAGCCAGCAGGAATCGGCGCATGCACAGTCTGGTTCTTAGGGCTCTTGCCCAGAAGGACAGCGTCGTTCTTCTTGCTCGTGCCCTCAATGAGCGCAGGCACCACAGTGTGAAGCTCGCCCTGGTTAAACTCGTGTGCCGTCGTCTCGATAACCTTGACCAGACGGTTAAAGCGCTCAAGGATAACCTCATGCGGGGTGGGATCATAAATCTCGGCGGCCGGGGTACCGGCGCGCTTGGAGTAAATAAACGTGTAGGCTTGGGCATAGCGCACCGTCTCGGCAAGCGAGAGCGTCTGCTCAAAGTCTTCCTCGGTCTCACCAGGGAAGCCCACGATGATGTCGGTCGAAAGCGCAATATCGGGCATACGGTTACGAATACGATCGACCAGGCCCAGATAATCCTCGCGCGTGTACCGACGATTCATCTCTTTAAGGATGCGCGTGGAACCCGACTGAACGGCCAAGTGAAGCTGCGGCATGACGGCAGGCGTCTCGGCCATAGCATCGATGGTCTCGGGCAGCAGATCTTTGGGGTGCGAAGAGGTAAAGAAGATACGCTCGACACCCGTATCGCCCACAGCGCGCAGCAGATCGGCAAAACGCGGCTTGCCAAAGAGATCGCGACCGTAGGAGTTAACGTTTTGGCCCAGCAGCGTAATCTCGCGCACGCCCTGACGCACAAGCCCGGTAACCTCGTCGACAATCTCCTCGAAGGGACGGCTCTTCTCACGACCACGGACGTACGGCACGATGCAGTACGTACAGAAATTGTTGCAGCCCGTCATGATGGGCACCCAGGCGTGATACTGCGTCTCGCGATGCCACGGCATACTCATGGCGTCGGTATCCTCATGCTCATTCGTACGGATATGGCGCTTACCATCCAAAAACGCCTCGGCGATAAGCTCAGCCACGTGCGCAATAGAATGGGTGCCGAAAATGACGTTGACGTTATCGACGTTGGTGAGCAAGCCCTCACCATCGCGCTGGGCGATGCAGCCGCCCACGGCGACAACACGCTTACCCGAAGGCGAAGGAGGAAGGCTCTTGCAGGAATTGCACTGACCATACAGGCGCGTATCGGCAGCCTCGCGCACACAGCACGTCATGAACACGACAATATCGGCATGCTCGGGATCGAGCGCCATAAGACAGCCATACGAATCGAGCAAGCCACTCACGCGCTCGGAGTCGTGCTGGTTCATCTGGCAGCCGAATGTGCGGATAAAGTAGGTTTTACCGGCAAGAATATCGCGTACGGAACGCTGGTCCATGAGCTTACATCCTAACGATGGTATCGACGGGGCGCATAGGTGCTACAAGCGTGCAGATGGCTCGCTTACGCAACGGGCTTAACGTCATCCATGACAACGTTATCCATAGCAGCCCGATTAATCTGGTGAACGTAGATAGAGAGACGAATTGCCGTGCGCGACTCTCCGTTAATAAGAATGTCGGAAAACACCGGCGCGCAGGAGACATCAAAGCCGGTCGGAATCAGAAAGCCGCGCGCAATGGCAACGGCCTTGATGGCCTGGTTGACGGCACCGGCACCGACGCATTGAATGTTGACGGGGACGCCATCTTTGACCATGCCGGCAATGGCGCCGGCAACGGACGCGGGCGATGATTTGCTTGATACCTTCAGGCAATCCATGAAGAAACTCCTGCGTTTAAAAGTACGTTTTAACTGCAATAACTGTATCGTACCGAGCGGACTCGGTAAAGATTTTATTCCTCTTTGGCAAGATCGAACGTCACCGTGATGCGATCACGCGAAACGCGAATCTTAGGGTCGCCGCACAGATTGAGGTAATACCGGGCAGCGAGGTCGTTAAAGTCACGCTCGACCGCACGCGAAAACTGCGCCATATCATCCTTGGCGATACGAAGGCCTCGACGGTCCTTGGCAAGATCGATGGGAGCCGGCGCATGAGAGGTGGAGTCGCGCTCGCGCAGCAGACGCGCAGTCACGCCGCGAACGGGCTTAATCTGACCCGACAGAATTCGGTGGGCAGTGCGCTCGGACATCTCAAGGCCCAGACCGGAGCAGATCCGGATAAAGTCCTCGGCATCCGAGGCAAGGCCCAAGCGATCGATAACTGGAAACTCGCACTCGTCATCGATAAAGAGCAGGCGCGACGTATCGAGACGACTCGAAGCCTGAGCGTACAGGGTCGCAGCGATCTCGGACGGAGAGCCCAGATACACATCGCAGCAACGCAGCTCCTCAAGGGCAAACTCACAGGCCGCGCGAATGATGTTGTGGGGGCCGCGAGCACATACATAGCGGCCGTCTTCGTCTTTAACCGCCTGAGGCCAGCTCGACTGGTCGGCGCGCTCACCCAAGCGTTCGGTGGCAACGCGCACCTTAAACGAAGAGCCCAAATCGACGCCCGATGAAACAACGCGCGCCTCATCCGTGTTCTGCTTGATAGAGAACAGCGCCATACCACGACCGTGAACACCCCAACGGTCCATTTTCATGCTCTCGAGCTTGGAAGTGACACGAGCATCGAAGATACGCTCCTGCATATCCTGCGGCACACCAGAACCGTTATCCAGGAAGAGGAGGGTGCGAACACCCTCCTCCTTGGTCGTGGCAAGATAGACCTTATCGGCTCCGGCATCGCGAGCATTACGCAGCATCTCGATGACAATGTCCTCTACATGCTGAATGTCATGCTTGGCCTGACGGCGCTCGGCCTCCGAAACTCGGAGGCGGACATACCCCTCGCCAAGGTTTTCCTCGACGCGAAGGTTGCCTTCCCCCGACATCGACGCGATAAATGAGATGAGCTCGTTCGCGTCGTTCATGTTATTTAGCGATATCGACGGCACGGCTCTCGCGAATCACGACAACGCGAACCTGACCGGGATACTCCATCTCTTCCTCGATCTGATGGGCGATATCGTGCGCAAGCACCGTGGACTGGGCATCGGAGATCTTGTCAGGCTGAACCATGACATGAACCTCGCGACCGGCCTGCATGGCATAGGTACGCTCGACGCCGTCGTGAGAGTTGGCAATCTCCTCGAGCTTCTCAAGACGCTTGATGTAGTTCTCGGCCGACTCGCGGCGGGCACCGGGACGAGAAGCAGAAACGGCATCGGCAGCCTGGACCAGAACGTCGAGCACCGTGTTGGGGTCGACATCGGCATGATGGGCTTCGATCGCGTGGACGATAACGGGCTTCTCGCCATAACGGCGGGCAAGCTCGGCGCCAATGACGGCATGCGGACCCTCAACGTCGTGGTCGATGGCCTTGCCCAGGTCGTGCAGAAGACCGGCACGCTTGGCGGTCACAACGTCCAGACCAAGCTCGGAGGCCATAACGCCGCACAGGTCAGAAACCTCAAGCGAGTGCTGCAGAACGTTCTGGCCAAACGAGGTGCGGTAGCGAAGAGCACCCAGGGTCTTGACGATCTCGGGATGCAGGTCGTGGATACCGGTATCGAAGGCGGCCTGCTCGCCAGCCTCGCGCACACGCTGCTGAACCAGGTCGGCGGCCTTGTGATACATCTCCTCGATGCGTGCGGGGTGAATGCGGCCGTCTGCAATGAGGTTCTCGAGCGCCACGCGGGCAGTCTCACGACGGACTGGATCGAAGCTCGAAAGCACGACGGTCTCGGGGGTGTCGTCAATCACGAGGTTGACGCCGGACACCTGCTCAAAGGTGCGGATGTTGCGACCCTCGCGACCGATGATGCGACCCTTGAGGTCATCGGAGGGAATATGAACGGAAGTAACGGTGACCTCGGCGGTATGGTCGGCGGCGCAACGCTGAATCGCCAGGGAGAGAATCTCCTGGGCGGTCTTGTGGCACTCGGCGCGGACCTGCTGCTCGGACTCACGGATGATGGTGGCCGCCTCGTGGGTAACCTCGCCGCGGACCTTGTCGAGCAACTCCTTGTGAGCATCCTCACGCGTAAGGTCGGCAATACGCTCAAGCTCGGAAGTCTGCTTGGCGCAGAGCTCCTCAAGCTCACGAGAGCGCTTCTCGACCTGGCCGGCCTGGCTAGACAGCTGATGCTCGCGCTTATCGAGCGCATCGTTGCGGCGATCAAGCGATTCCTCACGCTGCATTACGCGATTTTCGAGCGTGCGAATCTCGCTCTTACGCTGCTTGTCCTCGGCCTCGGCGGCCTGCTTGTTCTTGATGATCTCTTCCTTAGCCTCGAGCAGAGCCTCTTTTTTGAGGGTCTCGGCCTGACGCTTTGCATCACCGATCAAGGACTCTGCCTGCGCGTGTGCCGACTGAATCTTTTCGTCGGCCTCGTGAAGACTACCCTGCTTGGCGGTGCGCATGTAGGCAATGGCGGCGATGGCACCCAAAACGAGGCCAACGAGCGCTGCAATGATAGGCATGCTCACTCCTTTTTATGGATTCGTTACACAGCAAAGCGAACCGTCCTTACGAACGGCTCGCGACATTTGAGTAATATGGGCGCAGCTTATGCGGGTCGGATACAGATAAACATATAAACAAACTCATCACAGATGAGCACATATCACAAAGCAAATGACAGTATTTATCCTACGTTGAACCGCAACAACTGTCAAATTAACGCACCCGGCACGGCGCCAATCGAGCGGTGAACGGCAGGGGCGTAACGGGTGAACGTTTACACGGCGCATTCCTCGCTTGAGGCATCGAGGCGCGCCTTAACGGCATCGGCGGCGATGCGATACGAGAAGCCTTTACCCATCAAAAATCTGACGAGCTTTTCGAATGCACGTACTTCGGGAACGCGACGTTTAGCGAGCAAGGCCGAAGCGCGGGCCAAGTCATCATCAACGGCAAAATAAGCCTCGGGATACCCGGGGATATCGTCAAGCACGACATGACGGCGTTTGAGTTCAACCTCGATCTTACGCTGTCCCCAGCCGCGACGCTTACGCTCTTCAATAAAGTACGAACAAAAGCGGTTCTCATCCAAAAAACGATACTCGGTCGCTCGAGCAACGGCAAAATCGATCGCAGGCTGTCGAAAGCCATAGCGCGCCAACTTATCGCGCACCTCGCCCGTGGCATGATCGCGGCGCGAAAGCATCTCGGTCACCATGGTGAGCGCACATTTACGTTCGATAAGCTGCACCGCCTCGCGAAAGTCATCCCAATCACAGGGAAGATCGGGGCGGTTCTTAACGTACAGGCGCGCCACGCGCACGGGAATCCAAATGGAACGTTCAAAACCGCCCTCGAGATCGCAATCGATACGCGCGCAGGGCTTTTTAGACGCATAACCGCTCGAGAACGAGGAGGCCGCCTTCTTATCGGGAAAGACGACCGTGGCCTCGGTCACCGTATACGACATGTCGGCATCCGCTACTCGTCGTCATCGTCGAGCATCGCAGAACCATCGATGGCGTACAGCTCATCAAACTCCTCGGGGGCAGCCTGGTCGGTCAACTCAACCTCGGAGGGGGCATCGTCGTCATACTCAAGACCGCAGGCAAGGCGAACCTTGTGCTCGATCTCGTCGGCGCAATCGGGATGCTCGCGCAGGAACGTCTTGGCGGCCTCGCGACCGTTGCCGAGCTTATCCTCGCCATAGGCAAACCAGGACCCCATCTTTTTACAGATGCCGCACTCGACGGCCATATCCAGAATCGAGCCCTCTTTGGAGATGCCGGTGCCATACATGATGTCAAACTCGGCCGAGCGGAACGGAGCGGCCACCTTGTTCTTAACGACCTTGGCACGAACGCGATTGCCGATAACCTCGTCCTTGAGCTTGATGGTATCGATTTTGCGAATATCGATTCGCACGGAAGAGAAGAACTTGAGCGCGCGGCCGCCCGTGGTGGTCTCGGGGTTGCCGAACATGACGCCGATCTTCTCGCGCAGCTGGTTAATGAAGATGCAGGTCGTGTTGGACTTGGAAAGCGAGCCGGCGAGCTTGCGGAGTGCCTGGCTCATCAAACGAGCCTGCAGACCCACCGTCGTGTCACCGATCTCGCCCTCGATCTCGGCACGCGGAGTCAAGGCGGCAACAGAGTCGACGACGATGGCGTCGATGGCACCGGAGCGCACAAGCATATCGACGATCTCGAGCGCCTGCTCGCCCGTATCGGGCTGGGAAATGAGGACCTCATCGATATCGACACCGATGCGCGCGGCATAGGTGGGATCAAGCGCGTGCTCGGCATCGATAAATGCCACAACGCCGCCCATGGCCTGTGCCTCTGCAAGAATCTCAAGCGAAAGCGTCGTCTTACCGGAGGACTCGGGGCCATAAATCTCGACGATACGGCCGCGCGGAACGCCACCGATACCCAAGGCGGCATCGAGCGCCAGAGAGCCCGTCGGAATAGCCTCGACCTCGAGCTCGGGACCGCCGTCGCCATACCTCATAATAGAGCCCTGGCCGAACTTCTTCTCAATCTCGGCCTTGGTGGTGGCGATCATCTCGTCGCGCTCTTTACCCGTCGTGCGTGCATGAACGGTACGTACGGGACCTGAATTCTTGGCCATGAATAGCCCTCCTCTTAACAACCTGAAACGATAATAAACGAACGGCTGTTCGTGGTCAACCGTTCAGATTCATCATATGCACCCGACCATTCCAAAACCCAGCCAAACGCCAACCAATCACCGACCAAACGCTTGACCACGTCAATCACAAATACGAGTGCGCGAACAAATTTATGCCATGTACCAGCGCAAACGTAATTCCGGTCAAAGGTCCCTATCTCCACAATTAAGGGGCCCTAAGGCCCCTTAAACCACGTCTAATCCATAGAATTGAGCACGCGGACAATACGCTCCAAAGCCTCCGCGACCGCATGGACACGAACGCACGACCGATCGCCCTCATAATGACAGCGCGCAGACTCGACAACCGGCGCTCCCCCATCGGCCGCACGATACGCCCACCCAATATAGAACGTACCGGCGGGGTCTTGCTCAGTGCCGCCACCGGGCCCAGCGTAGCCCGTTGCGCTCACGGCCACATCGCTCTGATAGAGGTCCAGCGAGCCCACGGCCATCTCGCGCGCCGTCTGGTGCGACACGGCGCTAAACCGATCGAGCGTTTCCTGCTCGACGCCGAGCACGCGATGTTTGATCTCATCGCAGTAGGTCACCGCACCGCCACGAAGCACCGCCGAGGCACCCGGGATATCGGCAATCGTCGAGGCGATCATGCCCGCCGTCAGCGACTCCGCCGTCGACACCGTCACACCACGGGCACTCGCGCGCTCGACAATGTCGCGCGCCAGCTCCTCGTTGTTTGCGACGATCTGCAAATAAGACTCCGTCATACCCACCAGGACCTAGACCGAAAAGACGATCTTGCGACAGTTCCAGAAGTACTGGGCGCCCGAGACAATGGTCAAAATCACGGCGATGACGTACAGGAAGCGCGACACCGAATAGACACCGAGCAGCAGCGACACCGGCCCCAGCTGAAGGCCGGCCATCGCAAAGACGCACAGATAGCCGCAGATGGAGACCATCGTGGTCGCCGTCTTGTACTTGCCGAGCTTATCGGCGGCAACGACTACACCGGCAGCACTCGCGACCATGCGAAGGGCGCTCACCAGCAGCTCACGGAACAGGATGATGAACACGGACCACACGGTCACCGCGCCAAAATCAAGGAACAGCAGCAGGGCCGAAAACACGAGCAGCTTATCGGCGATGGGGTCCAAGAACTTGCCAAAATCAGTGATCTCGTTGCGCGAGCGCGCCAGATAGCCGTCGACCTTATCGGTGCACGACAGGATCACATACAGAATGAAGGCAGCGGCGGCGAGCGGGCCGTCGAAGGTGCTCCAGTCCGTACCGGCAACGCTCGCGTGAGACAGGGCCGAGACGATCATGAACACCGGGATAAAGACGATGCGAACGCACGTCACGATGTTGGCGGGCGTCCAAACACTCGTCAGTTCCTTATTACTCTCGTTTGCCACGACGCTCTCCTACTCCACAACATGACCGATAAGCTCATAGCAGAAGCTATCGGTAAACTCGACAGTCAGAATATCGCCCACGGACGCCTCGCTGGCGTCCAGATGCACCGCGCCATCGGAATCGGGCGCCTGGAACCAGGCGTGACCGATCAGCTCGGCGCCGTCCTCGGTCTCCTCGATGCCATCGACGATCACCTGGGCGCGCTCACCCACATGGGCTGCCGTGGCGGCAAAACCGAGCGACTCGGCCAGATCCATGGCCTCCTGGGCGCGCTCGAGCTTAACCTCCTCATCGACCTGGCCTTCCATCTTGGCGGCCAGGCTGCCCTCCTCACGCGAGTAGGCGAAAACGCTCGTGTAGTCAAAGCCAACGGTGTCCATAAAGTCGATAAGGTCGCGGAACTCTTCGTCGGACTCGGTCGGGAAGCCGACCATGGCCGTGGAGCGAATCACGATGCCGGGGATGCGCTCGCGAAGGTCGCGGAACAGATCCTCGAGCTCCTGGCGCGAACCGGAGCGACGCATGGCCTTGAGGATGCGCGCGTCGCAGTGCTGCACGGGGATATCGATATAGGGAAGCACCTCGGGCGTATCGCGAATCGTCTCGATAAGCTCGTCGGTCATGCCCTCAGGCTGCAGATAGAGCACGCGGACCCAGACGTTGTGCGGGCGCACGGCCTCGGCGACGGCACGCAGCAACTGCGCCAGATTGCGCGGCGAGCCCTCGGCGACGTCCTCGTCGGCAAAGTCGGTGCCCCAAATGCCCGTGTCCTGGCCAATCAGCACGATCTCGCGTACGCCGCCGGCAACCAGGTCGCGCACCTCGGAGATAATGCTCTCGGCACTACGCGAATGATAGCGACCGCGAATGTAGGGGATCATGCAGAAGCTGCAAAAACGATTACAGCCATCGGAAATCTTGACGTAGGCAACGGCGCCCTCGACGGTACGCTTGACCTGCGGGATATAGGCTGCGATCTCGCGCTCCACGCCCAGTACGTCATCGATGACAGAGACGATACCGTCTTCCTCATCGGCCTTCACAAAGGCCGCGACCTCGGGGAGCTCATCGGGCAGGTCATCGCCATAACGAGACGGCACGCAACCGCACATGACGATGGGGCAGGCGCGAACGCCGTCCTGCACCTCGTTAGCGAGCTCGAGCGTGGTCTCGATGCTCTCGGACGTCGCCGAGGCGAGAAACGAGCACGTGTTGACGATAGCGATATCGGCATCCTGCGGATCGAATGCCTCCTCGTAGCCCGCAGCGGTCAGCAGCGAACGCATGCGGTCGGTATCGACCTCGTTCTTGGCGCAGCCAAGCGTGATATAGAGTACAGAACCCAACGGAGTATCCATGTTGGAGAGCGGTCCTTTCGAGTAAATTAGCGATAATTGGTAAACTGCAGCGGCTGGCCGTAGTCCTGGTCGCGCAGGAACTGAATCACCGTCTGAAGAGCATCCTTAGAGGCCGAGGTAACGCGCAGTTTATCGGCCTCGATGATCACCTTGACCTTGAGCTTTTGATCCTTGATGTCCTTATTGATCTTCTTGGCGGTCGCCTGGTCAATGCCCTCGACGATATGGCCAAACACGCGCACGGTACCGCCCGAAGCCGCCTGCGGCGCGTCCCAAGAGACAGCCTTGAGGTCGATGCCGCGCTTGATGAGCTTAGAGCTCAACACGTCAATGATCTGCTTGGAGACAAAATCGGCCGGGGCATTGATCGTAAAGAGCATGTCGCCCTTCGAAAGCTCGATGGTGGCGCCGGAGTCCTTGAGGTCATAGCGCTGAGAGATCTCGCGGGTGGTCTGCTGGAAGGCGTTATCGACCTCCTGCATATTGACCTCGGACACAACGTCGAAGCTGGAATCTTTAGCCATGGTTCTTCCTTTCGGTACGGGGAGCCTTAGTAGCTGTCGTACGAATAGTCATCTGAATCGTTTGCAGTCTGGCCATCGGATGCCGTGTCGGTACCGTCGGCAGATTGGGCGTCGGTACCGTCGGTAGACTGGGCGTCGGTGCCGTCGGCAGCATCAGTGCCGTCGGTACTCTCGCCATCCTCGGACTCTTCGGTCTCCTTCTTGGGAACGGTAATGGTCACGCGCGCCACACCCGACGTCTTGGTGTCGTAGCGAACCTTTTCACCGTTCTTGGTAACCGTAACATCGGAGGGCTTGGACGTGGTGATCTCGATCGAGGACTCGGGCGTGTACTCCTGCTCAAAGGGACCGGTCGCCTGGGCGCCGTAGACCGATTTACCGTCGACCTTGACCTCAATCCAGGCGGTCTTGCCCTTGGCAACGGAAACCTTGACCTTGATGACCTCGTCCTCTTCCTTTTTTACCGTCGCCTTGGCGGCATCGGAATCGGCAGAATCCGTCGCCTCGTCGGTGCCTTCATCCTCGTCAACAGATTCGGTCTTCTTGGAAGACTTCTTGGTCGTCGTCTTGGTGGCCGCGGGCGTCTCAGGCGTCGACTCGGGTGCAGAAGAGCCGCAGCCACGCAGGAGGACCACGATGAGCAAAATCAGCAGCAGCGCAACGGCACCGATGCCTGCGTAAACGATACGCGGATCGAGTCCGTTGTTCTGGGAGACGCGCCCGCCGCTGCGTGCGCGACTGGAGCCGCCACGCCCATTCCCCTGCGGCATACGGCCGCGACCGCTATCGGGACGACCACGATAGCCGCCTTGGCTCTGCGAGCCGCGCTGGCCAGAACGCGGCGCAAGCTCACCACGGTTCTGATAGCCACGCTGGCCAGAGCGAGGCGCCGAAGAGCGCTGCCCGTAAGGCTGCGATTGCGAACGGAGGCGCGGCGTCACCTGCGTGGTATCGGCGTCGGCGTAACCACCGTGGGAACGCCCGGCAGAAACTCCGCGATAACCACGACCGGAGTAGCCACCGTCGCCGTAACCGGCGCGGGGATCGCGACTCAACCCGCGAGCGGCGGGAAGCGCACGGTCATCAGGCATGGGCGTACTGCGAAAGCGATCTCGCTGAGAACGAATCTCCTCGCTGGAGCCCGTCTCGGTGATATAGCCCGCCTGCGGAGGGCGCTGGCCGTACCGCGTCGAGCGACCACCCTGAACCATCAGAAAGCGTCCGTTATCGACCGACGAACGCGAGTTAACGTAGCCGGCAGCATCCTGAAAACGACCGCCCTGCTGCGAGGTCTCGCGTTCATATGCCATGAGGTCATCAAAATAAGCGTTGACGACCTCGCGCGGGTTAAGCCCCAAAAAGCGAGCATAGCTCGAAATCATGCCCTGCGCATAGCCGCGCGGGGGCATCGATGCAAAGTTACCGGTCTCGAAAAACTCGATGATCTGCGGCCTGATTTTGATGGTGTTGGCGACCTGCTGGATGGAAAGGCCCATCCGGCGACGCTGCTCGAGCAGCATGTCACCAAAGCGTGCAGCCATCAGAATCCTCCAAACTCACGATCTTCACGTGCCATCTCGGCGTCGACAGACTCCAGCGCGGCAAGCCCCTCCTCGTCCAGCAGGACCTCGCGCGGCTTGGAACCATCGGGCGGGCCGACGACAGCCTTTTCTTCCAGCATGTCCATAATACGCCCGGCGCGCGCATAGCCAACCTTGAGGCGGCGTTGCAGCCCAGATGTGGAGCCCAGCTGCGATTCCACCACAATATGGGCGGCCTCCCAGATAAGAGGGTCGTCATCTTGCGGCTCGGCAACGCCCGTGCGAACAACGCCGCCACCAGCCATGGACATGGAAGCGGGCGCCACGGCAGACAGGATCTCCTCGTGGTAGTCGGGCTCGCTTTGCGACTTAACGAACTCGACGATCTCGTTGATCTCGTCGTCCGAGACAAAACAGCCCTGGATACGGCGGGGCTTGCCCCAGTCGACTTTTGAGAACAGCATGTCGCCCAAACCAGTAAGCTTTTCGGCGCCCATCTGGTCGATAATGACGCGGGAATCGATGCCCGTAGCCACGTTAAAGGCGATACGGTTGGTGATGTTGGCCTTAATAAGGCCCGTCACCACGTTGGAGCTGGGGCGCTGCGTAGCCACGATAAGGTGAATACCGGCAGCACGGCCCAGCTGGGCGATACGGACGATCGAGGCCTCGACATCCTTGCCGGCTACCATCATCAGGTCCGAAAGCTCGTCGATGATGATGACCAGATAGGGCATCTTTTGCGGCGGGTTATCGTAATGCTCAAACTCGCCGGCGGCCTGCTTTTCGTTATAGGTCGAGATCTTGCGCACGTTAAGGCGCTCGAAGACCTTCAGGCGGCGCTCCATCTCGGACACCGCCCACTGCAAGGCACTCGCGGCCTGCTTGGGCTCGGTCACTACGGGCACGTAAAGGTGCGGCAGGCCGTTATAGCCTGCGAGCTCGACGCGCTTGGGGTCGACCATGATCAAGCGAACGTCCTCGGGAAGCGCGCGCATGAGCAGGGTCGTGATGATGGAGTTGATCATGACCGACTTACCGGAACCCGTGGTACCGGCGATCAGCAGATGGGGCATCTTGGCGAGGTCGGCGACAACCGGCGTGCCCTCGGCATCGCGACCGATGGCAAGCTCGAGCGGACCGCCCTTCACATAGGGAAGTACGTCGCCTAGGTTGACGTTCTGACGCTTGCGATTGGGAATCTCGATACCAACGAGCGAGGTGCCGGGAATCGGCGCAAAGATGCGCACCGACTGGGCGGCAAGCGAAAGCGCGATATCGTCCTCGAGACTCGAGATCTTGCTCACGCGCTCGCCCTCACCGGGCTGCAGCTTAAAAGTCGTGACCGTGGGGCCGGCAATCCAGCCGACGACGCGGGCGCTACGGCCAAACTCAAGCAAGGTGGACTGCAACGACTCGGCAGTCTGTTCCAGCTCCTTGTCAGAAGACGCGGAGGACGCCGACTGCGGGTTGGCATGCAGGATTTCGAGCGGCGGAAGCTTGAGGCCGTCCTCTTGGTCGCCCTCGGCATCGGCATTGGTACCGTCCGCTCCCCCATCGCCGGCTGCAACAGGAGCAGCGGAAGCCGTGGGGGCGGAGGCATCGGAAACCTTGGGATGCTTTAGGAAGTCAGGGATCTGCGGAGCTGCCGAAACGGGATTCACGGCAAATGGCGGCTCTGACTCGTCAGCCTTGTCCGGGTCGTCTTCCATCGAAAACTGTCCGGTGACCTGTCCTGCGTTGGCGCGGCGACGCGGCAGCAAGGTGGTCTTGGCGGTCTCGAGCGGAGCCTCGTCGTAATCGTCATCGCCCTCAGTGAGTTCAATTTCGCTATCGGACCAAGACGGGTCAGGCTCGCTCGTGTTGAGCTTGGGCGCGGCCTTGCCCTTCTTGGCATGGCGACGCGGCAGCAGCGTGGTCTTGGCGCGCTCGGCCTCCACGGCCTCGGACACGTCGACAAACGGGTCATCGTCCTCGTCGTCATCCAAAACCGGGTCGGCATCGCCACCCATGAACGTGGTCACCGCGGCGTCAGCCCCCTTCTGGCGCAGAATGCTCAGGTGCGGACGGGCAACGCCGGGAACCGACAGGGCCTCTTCATCGCCCCACGGGCTCGCGTTGACATCGGCACGACGGCGCTCGGCAAAATCGGCAGCGCGATCACGTGCGGAGCGCAAAACGCCACCCACCGAAAAGCCAATGATGACCAGGCCAACGACGACAAGGCCCAGCAAGACAACCATAGCGATAGGTTTACCCAGGGCGTTTTGCAAGGCACTTGCGATAAAGGCGCCAATGTAGCCGCCCGAGGCGGAAAGGTTCTGCGGCGTAAACATGAGGTCGCACGAGTCGGTCGTACCCGGAACCATCAACGATAGGATAGAAACAATGGCCACAAAGACCACGGCACCACCCGCGACCGAGCGAATGTTGAGCGGCGAGTCCTCACCCAAAAAGAGCGTGGCGGCAAACAGCAAGATGACGATCGGCAGCACGTAGGCGCCCAGACCAAAGCCGAGGTGATAGAAACCGGCAACCGCAGCTGTCACGGGTGCCGTTGCCGGAGAAATCACGGCAATGAAGGACGCAATCGCCAAAACGGCAATGATAACGCCGGCGATATCGCGATTGGCCGAAGGCTCGACCAGGGGTTCGAACTCATCGAACTCGGACTCGTGGCCCTTATTGGCACGCAGATGGGAACCGGCACCCTTAGCAGATGCCGGTTGGTTGTTGGATTTGTTGCCTTTGGCGTTTTGTGCAGATCCGCGCGCCAAACTAAACCTCCATGACGACTGGGATGATCATCGGACGGGTGCGCGTGCGGCTCCAGATAAAGTTGGAGAGCGAATCGCGCACGGCCTTGCGAATGGCATCGGAGCCGCTACTGGTAAAGCTAAACTTGCCCTTCTCGATCGTCTTCATGATGGCTGCGGAGGCATCCTCGGAGAACTGGTCGTCGATGGCAAACGAAACGCCGCGGCCCGAAAACTCGATAGCCTCGATCTTCTTGTGCTTGAGCGAGACGATGGCAACAGCCGTGACCATACCGTCGTTGGCGAGCTTTTGGCGATCGCGAAGGACGATGGGGTCGGTGTCGCCGATGCGCAGACCGTCGACATAAACGACGCCGGACTCGACGGGCGCACCGCGTTTGACGATACCGCCACGCATCTCGAGCGTGTCGCCGTTATCAAGGATAAAGATGTGATCGTCCTTGATGCCCATCTTACGGGCAAGCTGGGCATGGGCGCGCAGATGCACGGCTTCGCCGTGAACCGGCATAAAGTAGGTGGGCTTGGCCATGGCCATCAGAAGCTTGAGCTCCTCCTGGCTGCCATGGCCCGAGACATGGACGAGGGCACGGGACTTATCCCAGACGTCGCAGCCAAGCTTGGCCAGGCTGTTGACGACCTGCTGAACTGCCTTCTCGTTGCCGGGAACGGGAGTTGCCGAGAGGATGACGGTATCGCCCTCGTGGATAGAAAGCGTCTTGTGCTCGCCGTTGGCCATGCGGGACAGGGCCGACAGCGGCTCGCCCTGAGAACCGGTGCACATGACGACGATCTTATCGTCGGGCAGGTTATCGATATCGAAGGCATCGATGATATCGGCATCGTCGATGTTGAGATAGCCAAGCTCACGCGCCACGCGGGTGTTGGTGAGCATGGAACGTCCGGTCACGACGACCTTGCGGCCACACTTGCGGGCGGCATCGCAGATCTGCTGCAGGCGATGGATGTGGCTCGAGAACGACGCGACGAACACGCGGCCCGGCGCGTTCTTGATGGCGTGCAGCAGGTTGGGGCCGACCTCGGCCTCGGACTTGGTAAAGCCAGGAACCGTGGCGTTGGTGGAGTCGGAAAGCAGCAGGTCGATGCCCTGCTTGGCAAAGCGGCTGATGGCGGCATAGTCGGGCGTGACGCCGTCGATGGGCGTCTGGTCGAGCTTAAAGTCGCCCGTGTGCATAACGGTGCCCTGGTTGGTGCGAATAAACACGCCCAAAGCACCCGGAATGGAGTGCGTCATGGAGAAGAAGTCGAGCGAGATGCCACCGAGATTGACGTGGCTGCCGCCCTTGACCTCACGGAACTTGGGCGCGCGAATGCGGAACTCGGAGAGCTTACCCTCGATAAAACCGAGCGTCAGCTTGCTCGAGAAGATGGGCACCTTGTTGTTGAGGTCCTGCAGCAGGTACGGAAGCGAACCGGTGTGGTCCTCGTGGCCGTGGGTGACGACGATGCCGCGGAGCTTCTCCTCGTTCTCCAGGACATAGGTGTAGTCGGGAAGCACCAGGTCGATACCGGGCTGGGAGTCGTCGGGGAACATGAGGCCGGCGTCGACGAGCACCATGTCGTCGCCGCACTCGAAGACCGTCATGTTCTTGCCGATGCCGTCAAGGCCGCCGAGCGGAATGATCTTCAAGGGAGATGATTTTTTAGCTGCCATAGGTTCGTGTGGTTTCCTTTCTTCGAAACGGGTCTGGAACAACCGACGGGGCGCTTCTGGCAAACCGACCGCCGGGAACGTACAAACATGCATCACAGAGTCGATGCAGTAACCACAGTATGATACCCATTTGCACAACAACAGACCACCCATG
>URGG01000025.1 GCA_900547345.1 uncultured Collinsella sp.
CCCCGCCGCGCGAAGCGCGCAGCGGGGGCTCCGACATGTCCGAGGACGATTTGGAGAGTAACCCTGTGTCCGGCCGACGGGATCCCTAACCACGCCATGCTTCTTATGTGCAGCAAAGCTAATGCTGCTAAAATACAAAGCGCTCATGTAGTTTAAACGCACGACGATAAGGAGCACCAGTGGGTAACCACTTCCGTACCTCCGGTGCGGGCGATGATGCCCCCAAGACGCAGGCAGGCGTCCAGGGCAGTCGTTTCGCCACTCCGGATTCAGAGGGCCAGCCTGTTGCTCAGGCCCCCGCTCAGCCGGCAGATCAGGCACAGCCGGCATCCGATCCCTTTGCCTACAATCCAACCAGCGATGTCGCGCTTTCCGGCACGGCGGGTTTTGAGCCCGTGCAGGCCGTGACCGCTCGCGTGGAGCAGCCTCAGGCTGGTGCCGCCACGCCGCAGCCTACCATGGCCGGCATTCCCGACCCCTTGGCCCCTGCGACGCCGGCTCCTCAGCCTGCGCAGTCCGGTCTCTTTGCCGCTATTCCCGACCCCACGCAGCCTGCTGCCCCGGTGGTCGAGAGCGATCAGGCAGCCGAGGTCGCAAGCCTCGATAACGCGCTCAACAACCCCGATTTTACGTCGGTGTTTGCGCCCATCGATCCGCAGGCCAGCCGCAAGAAGATGGCCAAGCAGGCCGGTGTCGAGCCCGTCATCCTTATGGAGCATGTCACCAAGATCTATCCGGCACAGCCCAACAAGCCTGCACTCGACGACATCAACATCGAGATCTATCCGGGCGAGTTCGTCTTCCTGGTCGGTCACTCCGGCTCGGGTAAGACCACGCTGCTGTCGACGCTCAACCGCGACGTCAAGCCGACGAGCGGCCGCATCCTGGTTGCCGGTCAGGACCTCATGAAGATCAAGAACCGCAAGGTTCCGTTCCTGCGCCGCCAGATTGGCGCCGTGTTCCAGGACTTTAAGCTTCTGCCGCAAAAGACCGCCTACGAAAACGTGGCGTTTGCCCTGCAGTGCATCGGCAAGCCCAAGGGCGTCATTCGCAGCCAGGTGCCCGAGGTGCTGCGCCTGGTCGGTCTGGCCGATCAGATGGACTCGCTGCCCGACCAGCTTTCCGGTGGCGAGCAGCAGCGCGTTGCCGTCGCCCGTGCTATGGTCAACCGTCCGCCGCTGCTGATCTGCGACGAGCCCACGGGCAACCTCGACCCGGCGATCTCGCTGGGCATCATGAAGCTGCTTGAGCGTATTAACCGCACCGGCACCACCGTGATCGTCGCCACGCACGACCGCGAGATGGTCGATAGCATGCACCGTCGCGTGATCGCCCTCGAGGGCGGCCACGTCATCCGCGACCAGGAGAGGGGAGGTTACGGCAACTATGGCACCAACTAACGTGGGCTACTCCTTCAAAGAGGCAATCAGCCACTTCTTCCGTAACTGGACTACCTCGCTCGGCGCCGTCATCACGATCTTCCTTTCGCTGTTTATCATCGGCCTGTTCATCATGGGCTCTGCGATGCTGAACTCCGTGATCGGCACCGTCGAGGATCAGGTTGTCATCAACGCGTTCATTAGTGATGACGCCGATCAGGCCGATGTTCAGGCTTTTGAGGCCGAGCTTAAGACGTGGAATAACGTCAAGTCCGTGACCTATAAGGACAAGGACGACGCGCTGGCCGAGTATACGAGCAAGATGTCGGGCAACGCCGACGCCACCATGAGCGCGCTCGATGGCCAGAACCCGCTGCCGGCTTCCTTCGCTATTGAGATGGACGATCCGTCCAAGGTCGAGAGCACGGCAAAGAAGCTCAAGAAGGATGCCGATTTCCAGAAGATCGCGGATGACGGCGACGTCAACGCGAGCGTGCTGTACGGCCAGGAGGAAGTGAGCCGCCTGTTCCAGGTGACCAACTACATCCGCATCGCCGCCGTGGTGCTCGTTGGTCTTCTGACCTTTATCGCATTCATCTTCATCAACAACACGATTCGCCTGTCCATCACGGCGCGTCGTCGTGAGATTGCGATTATGCGTCTGGTCGGCGCCAGCAACGGCTTCATTCGTGGCCCGTTTATCACCGAGGGCGTGCTGCAGGCCATTTTGGGCTCGCTGCTTTCCATCGGCGTTCTGGAGCTGCTGCGCAATTTGATGATTCCGCGTCTGCAGGAGAGCATCGGCTGGATGTCGTTTGCCCTGCCGATGCAGTACTACCTGGTGACCTATGCTGCGCTGATTCTGGTCGGCGTGATTATCGGTCTCTTTGGTTCTGCCATCGCCATGCGCCGCTACCTGCGCGTGTAAGCATGCCTGGAATTCACCCCTTCCAACGGGTCGTCTCTTATGGGGCGGCCCGTTTTTTGATTCCTAGGGGACGGCAGGAAAGCGAATCATTTGGGTAGACTCTTTGGAGTTCGCAATCGATAGTTAGGAGGCGCCATGGGGCGCAATAACAAGCATAAGCGTGGAGCTCGCAATAAGCGCGGGCCGGTGCGCAGCGAACGCCGTCCGAGCCTGACCGGGCGCGTGCAGCTCCATGAGCATAGCGCCTACGTTGTAACCGAAAACGGCGACTACAAGGTCATGGGCCGCGGTAAGCGCGAGATCATGGATGGCGATACCGTTGCCGTGAGCATTAAGAACAGCCCGCACGGTGAGCGGCGCGCCGTGATCGAAGGCGTGGTTGAGCGCGCAGCCATAAGCGTGGTGGGTACGTACCAGACCGCCGGTCCGCTCGGTGTGATCGAGCCGCTCGATTCGCGTTTGAAGGCCGACTTCTTCATTCTGCCCGAGGATACCTCGGCGGATCGTCTGGGCGTTCACCCGGGTGATGCCGTTGTCGCGCGCATTTTGACCTACCCGACGCGCCTGGAATCGGGCACTGTGACGATCGAACGCCGCATTGGCGGAGATGACGCGCCCGATTTGGGCGTTCAATATGTGATGGCGCGTTACGGCTATACCGATAGCTATCCCGAGGCCGCGCTGGACGAGGCCGAGGGGCTTTCGCTCGATGTGTCCGCGGCGCTTAAGGACCCGCTCCGCCGCGATCTGCGCGACCGCTTTGTCATCACGATCGACCCGGTCGACGCGCGCGACTTTGACGATGCCATTTCGTTGGAGCGCACGCCCGAGGGTGGCTACAAGCTGGGTGTGCATATCGCCGACGTTTCACACTATGTGGCTTGGGACGGGCATATCGATCTTGAGGCTCGCCATCGTACGACATCGGTGTATCTGGCCGATCGCGTGCTTCCCATGCTGCCCGAACGCCTGTCCTGTGACCTGTGCTCGCTTCGCCCTGACGAGGACCGTCTTGCGTTTACCGTTGACATTGAGCTCGATGAGCAGGGTCGCGTGCGGCATTACGATCCGTATCCCAGCGTGATTCGCTCGCGTGTGCGTATGGACTATGACGGCGCCGAGGCGCTGCTGGTGCGTGCCGGCGCGGTTGAGTATTCGGTGCTGGAGGGTGCAGCCGAGGATGTTGCGGCTGCCGAGACCTCGCGCGAGGAAGCGCTTGAGCGCGGTCTTGCGTGCGAGGAGGCCGCCCGCGGCTACAACATCGACCTCGGCGATTTCCTTGTCGCCGCTAACGAACTCGCCGAACTTCGCCGTCGTATTCGTCGCGCCCGCGGCTCAGTCGATTTTGACACAGCCGAGATTCGCGCTCTATTGGATGAGGACGGAGTGCCCGTGCAGATTGTGGCGCGTGAGCGTTCGTGTGCCACGTCGCTTATCGAGGAAGCCATGCTGCTCGCCAACGAGTGCGTTGCAGAGTGGCTGGCAGACCGTGATATCGAGGCCTGCTATCGTGTGCATGAGGATCCGAGCCCCGATAGCCTGCACGGTGCTGCCGTTGCGCTGGCGCAGCTAGGCATCATCGACGATCGCCGTGCTGCCGGTATTGCCCTGGGGAGCCCCGATGAGCTGCAGGCTGCAGTTGATGCTGCCGCCGGTACGGCCAACGCACCGCTCGTCAACACGCTGCTTCTGCGCAGCATGCAGCGCGCGCTGTACAAGCCGCGCAACGAGGGCCACTTTGCGCTCGCCGCGCCGTGCTACTGTCACTTTACGAGTCCCATCCGTCGCTACCCCGATCTGGTGGTGCACCGCGTGCTCAAACTGCAGTTGGCCTATGAGCAGCTCGGCGGCAAGGACGCCTTGGTGCGCACGCCCCGGCTCATCGGTAAAGGTCGCGAGTCCCTGCCACGCATTCTGCCGCAGATTTGCCGTGCATGTAGCGATGCCGAGCGCGCGGCAGATGCCGCCAGCCATGCGACGCAAAAGATCAAGATTGCCCAGTACTATGAGGACCGTCTGGGCGAGCGCTATGCCGGAACCGTCTCGTGGGTTAGCAGCATGGGCCTCTTTGTGCGCTTGGACCTAACGCAGGTCGAAGGCTTGGTTTCGATCAAGAGCCTGGGCAACGAGTGGTTCGAGTTCGACGAGGACGCGCTAACGCTCACAGGTGCCGACACGGGCACCCGTTACGAGCTGGGGCAGCGCGTGATTATCGAGGTCTCGCGCGTCAATACCACGCGTGGGCACTTGGACTTTAAGCTTATCCATTAGCCAAATCCCGACTGATGGTGGGGGAGCGGAGGGCGGCCTTTCGGGACCGCCCTTCGCATTTGAATCATGGCTACCTTGCCGTCTGCGCGGCCGCCCGCTTACCTGCTATTTGAGAGGTAAAACCTACCAAAATAAACCTGTCCCTTTTGGCAGGTTTACAAGAAAGCGGGGATGAGATGGCGACGGTGTACGGTTATGCGCGGGTGAGTTCGCGCGATCAGAATCTTAATCGGCAGCTGGATGCGCTGGGCGCCTATGGCGTGGGCTCGGCGAATATTTATGCCGACCATGCGAGCGGCAAGGACTTCGATCGACCGCGTTATCGCGAGCTGCTGCACGTCCTGGGAGACGGGGACGTACTGGTGGTTCTTTCTATCGACCGACTTGGCCGTAATTACTCCGAGATTCTTGAGGAATGGCGACGCATTACCAAGGAGCTCGGGGTTGCCATTGTGGTGTTGGACATGCCATTGCTTGACACGCGCGCTAGGGCCAGCGGCGCGCCGGATGTGACCAACACCCTGATTGCCGATATTGTGCTGCAACTGCTGAGCTACGTGGCGCAGGTGGAGCGCGAGAATATCCATCGGCGCCAGGCGGAGGGGATTGCAGCGGCGCGAGCGCGAGGGGTCCGTTTCGGTCGACCTCGCAAGCCGTGCCCTCCTCAGTTTGAGCTGGTGCGCGATAGCTATGAGGCAGGCGATATTACCCGCAGCCAGGCAGCAAAATGCCTGGGCGTGTGCGTGGGGACGTTCGATCGCTGGATGCGCGAGGCGGGGTAGGGGTTTGCGTCGCTTTGTCGCTTCCTGTTGCGATTCAAATTTTGATACGGTGACGATGCCATTTGGGGCTACACTCGCTGATATTCAAAAAAGGAGGTTGGCCCTTGGCTCGCGTAAAACAAATAATCGGATGGACCGCGATCGTTCTGTTCGCTGCAACGCTGGCGGGCATCTGGGTGCTGACGGAGCAAAACGCGGTGCAGACGTCGTTGCTGAGCGAGTCCACCGCGCGTGTGGTGGAGGGTCAGGCTACGGGCGTTCAGGCTGCCGATGCCACGGGTGAAGCCCAGACAGAGAACGGAATGACCGGGGGCGCCGATTCGGCTGCCTCGAATGTCCGGTCTGGCCGACTTGCTTCCATTCGCATGTGGGTGGGCACAAACGTCCGTCGCGTTGCCCATACCGTAGAGTTTTTCTTCGTCGGATTATTCGCCTCCGTGGTCGTGGTTTGCCTTTCCAGGCGTCCGTGGAGCGTATGCTCCCGTTGCGTGCCCGTATTGCTCTTTTGCGCCGCCTGCTCCGTTGGCGATCAGGTGCATAAGATCTTTGTTCCCGGCAGGCATTTCGACGTTATCGATTTAGGATTCGATGCTGCGGGCTATGTCACCGCCATGCTGTTGGTATTGCTGGCGGCGGCGTTGGTGCGCCATGCGACTCGGCCGATCGGTGCCCATGCGAGGCGCTAGCCGGTAACAAACCCGTTTCTGATAATGCGACTTCGTTGAATTATTTTGTGTCGCGCGTATTTCCGAGCGGTCGGATTTGAGGGGCGAGCGGTAGAACGCTCGCCCTTTGTGCGCCACGATGCGGCACAATGTACCGCAAAAGCTGTTTGTATCCGGTACGAATCGTTCGTTGGTCTTTAATTCTTCTCAACGGAGGTGTTTGAGATGGCAAACGGATTGCTTTTGCGGCTTCGCGAGCGTGAGCTCAGCGCGAGCCCGGCGGAACGCAATGTCATCGCATATGTAAGCGCTCATCCGCACGAGGTGGTCGGGCTGTCCGTCCGCGGTCTTGCCGATGTCATGTTCTCCTCGCCCTCGAGCATTTTGCGCTTTTGCAAGCGTTTGGGTTTTGCGGGCTACAAGGAGTTCCAGCGCGAACTGATTGCCGAGCTGGCGCTCTTAGGTGACAAGAAAGACGTAGCCCTCGAGGACATCTCCATGGATGACAGCGTCGAACGTATCGTGGGGAAGGTGATGAAAAGCAACGTGCGCACGATCGAGGCGACGGCGCGAACGCTCGATTACACCGTCTTGGAGCGATGCGCGGCCCGTCTTAAGCGGGCACGCGCGGTCAATCTGTTCGGTATTGGTGCTTCTCGTTTGGTCGCGCATGACCTGGCGCAAAAGCTCATGCGTGTCGACAAAGAGTGCCGTCTGTACGACGACTGGCATGATCAGCTCTTATGTGCCAAGAACATGCATGAGGGCGATATGGCAATCGCCTTTAGCTACTCGGGCTTGACGCAAGAGGTGCTGGACTGCACCGCCGAGGCTCAACGTCACAACTGTCCCGTTGTGGCCGTTACCAAAGTAGATGGATCATCCAAGCTTGCCACCATGGCCGATGCCGTGCTCGGCGTCGCCGCGAGTGAACCCTTGGTCCGCAGCGGTGCCATGGCTTCGCGTATGGCCCAGCTTATGGTTGTCGATGCCCTGTACGCTGCTTACGTTGCCAGCGACTACGAACGGGCGACGCATGTCCTTAAGCAAAACTACATCGAGAAACAGGAAAGATGAGGTGAATGAAATGCTCGATTTAACAAAATTCACGACCGAACAGCGTAATCAAAGGTCAATGGACCTCGATACGATGACATCGCTGCAAATCGTCACGACGATGAACGATGAGGATCTTCGTGCCGTCCAGTCGGTCACGAAAGTGTTGCCCCAGGTTGCCACAGCAATCGACTGGGCTGCTGAGACACTCGAGCGCGGCGGGCGCGTCTTTTACATGGGCGCAGGCACCAGCGGTCGTCTGGGCGTACTCGACGCTTCGGAGTGTCCGCCCACGTTTGGCGTATCGCCCGATCTGGTCGTCGGGCTCATTGCCGGGGGCGAGACGGCGTTTATCAAGGCTGTCGAAGGTGCCGAAGACAGCGAGGAGCTTGGCGCGAGCGACCTGCGGGAGCGTGGACTCTCGGACAAGGATCTTGTCGTTGGCCTGGCGGCAAGCGGTCGTACTCCCTATGTGGTGGGCGGCCTTGTGTACGCCAAGGCAACTGGGTGCAAGACCATTGCAATTGCCTGTAACCAAGGGTCGAAGATCGGGGAGAGCGTAGATCTTGCCATTGAGCCCGTGCCCGGTCCCGAGGTGCTGACCGGCTCAACGAGGCTCAAGGCGGGAACGGTCCAGAAGCTCATTCTCAACATGATTTCGACCGGTGCCATGGTCAAGATTGGCAAGGTGTACCAAAACCTGATGGTCGATGTGCAGCAGACGAACGAGAAGTTGGTGGTGCGCGGCCAGAACATCGTGATGGAGGCGACCGGCTGCACGCGCGAGCGCGCTGTTCAGGCGCTTGCAGATGCCGGCGGCCACGTAAAAACCGCTATTGTCTCGGTACTGCTGGACTGCGATGCCGAGCAGGCTGCGGTGGCTCTTGAGCGGGCGCGAGGCCATGTCCGTGCTGCGGTGAGTGGCCATGAGAAGAGCAATGCCGATGCCCAATAGGTGCGCGGCGCGAGCTGATATGACATCCAGACGAGATACCCAATACAAGGAGGAGTTATGACGAACAAAGAGCTGGCTCAAAAGCTGCTGGACCTTTTGGGCGGTAAAGACAACGTGCTGGCAAACGCGGCGTGCATGACGCGCCTGCGCGTGACCGTCAAAGACACGGGCAACGTCGACACGGAGGGTATTAAGGCGCTCGACGGCGTGATGGGCCTGGTCGAGGACGACACGATGCAGATCGTGCTGGGTCCGGGCAAGGTGAATAAGGTGCTCGAGGAGTTCTCCAAGCTCACCGGCCTTGCGAAAGGCGTTGCCGACGAGAGCGTGGTTGACGCTGCGGCCACGAACAAGGCCGCGCAGAAGGCCAAGTACGAGTCCAAGCCGGTTCAGGCCTTCCTCAAGAAGATTTCCAATGTCTTCGTCGCCCTGCTTCCCGGCATCATTGCGGCTGGCCTCATCAACGGTATCTGCAACGTCATTAACGTTTCGACGGCAGGCGCGCTTGCAGGCGAGTGGTGGTACCAGGGCATTCGTTCCATGGGCTGGGCCCTGTTCGCCTATCTGCCCATCTTGGTGGGTTATAACGCGGCACGTGAGTTTGGTGGCTCCGCTGCGCCGGGCGGCATCGCCGGCATGATGTGCATCGCCAACAGTGCCATGCCCCTGCTTGCGCCTGGCGCGGCTGATCCTGCCACTGCCATTCTGCTGCCGCTCACCAATGCGCAGTACAACCCCGCAGCGGGCGGCATGATCGCGGCTCTCATCGCTGGCGCATTTTTTGCCTGGATGGAGCGTCAGATTCGCAAGGTTATGCCCAACGCACTCGACACGTTTTTGTCCCCGCTGCTGGTGCTCATCATCGGCGCCTTTGCTCTGATGCTCGTCATCCAGCCGGTTGGTGCATGGCTGACGACTGCCATCTTTAGCGTTTTGACCTTTATCTTCGAGAAGCTGGGCGTCCTGGGCGGCTATATCCTGTCGGCAGGCTTCTTGCCGCTGGTTTCCGTCGGCCTGCATCAGGCGCTCACGCCGATCCACGCTATGCTCAACGATCCCGACGGCGCTACCAAGGGTATCAATTACCTGCTTCCCATCCTTATGATGGCTGGCGGCGGCCAGGTCGGTGCCGGTTTGGCGCTGTACTTTAAGACCAAGAACGCCAAGCTCAAGAAGTACGTCGCAGAGTCCATTCCCGTTGGAATCCTGGGTGTGGGCGAGCCTCTGATGTATGCTGTTACGCTGCCGCTCGTTCGTCCGTTTGTGACGGCCTGCCTGGGTGCCGGATTTGGCGGCGCGCTCGCGGCGCTGCTTCACATCGGCACGGTTTCTCAGGGCGTTTCCGGTCTGTTTGGCCTGCTGATCGTCGTTCCTGGCCAGCAACTCGGCTACGTTGCCGCTATGCTGCTTGCCTATGCCGCCGGCTTTGTCCTGACGTGGTTCTTCGGTGTCGACGAGCAGAAGATCAACGAGTTCTTTGGCGAGTAGTTTGATATCGCGAGCCGTGTTGCTCGGGGTTCGCGGCGCGCAGCAGATTTCTTGATGCTATGGTTGTGCCGGCGGGGCTAGCTGCTCCGCCGGCCTTTTTTAAAGGAGCGTTGAAGCGTGAAAACGGGTATTTCGATTTATCTTTCCAGCCCTCTGCAGGATATTGAGCGGACGATTGAACATGGTGCCGCGGCGGGTGCGCGCTATGCGTTCACCTCGCTGCATATTCCCGAGGATGGGGGAGCGGCGTATGCCGATAAGGTCCGTCATGTGCTGTCGCTGCTTTCCGCCCGCGGCATTGCGCTCATTGCCGATGTGGGGCCTCGCACGTGCGATTTGCTCGGGCTTGAGCGCATCGAGGACCTGCGCGATCTGGGGTTGGAATACCTTCGTTTGGACTATGGCTTTAGCGCCCAGCGGGTCGCGGAGCTGTCCGGTGTATTTCACATTGTGGTCAATGCATCGACGGTGAGTTCTGATGAAATCGCATCGTGGCGTGAGGCCGGTGCCGATGTGACTCGTTTTGCCGCCTGCCACAATTTTTACCCCAAGCCTTATACCGGTTTAGCTCTGGAGGACATTGCTCGGGTGAATCTTCGTCTTGCGGCGCTTGGATTCGAAATCATGGCTTTTGTGCCGGGTGATGCTAACGTTCGCGGGCCGGTATTCGAGGGACTGCCGACGGTCGAGGCGCAGCGCGGTCGCGCGTCAAAGGTTGCTCTCAATATGCTTGAGCTTGCACATGGCGCCGATTGCGACATTGTGTTGGTCGGCGACCCCGATCTATCCGATGCGGGCTGGGCGCAGTTTGCTCAAGTTTCCGCCGGATACGTGGATTTGCAATGCGAGCTTGAGCCCGGTTATGCCTATGTGCGCGGGCAGATTCATCACGACCGGCCCGACTCGAGCGTCCTCATTTTTAGGTCTCAGGAGTCACGTACGACGCTTAAGCCGGATTCCGTGCCGACGGATGTCGGAGCCGGCCTGCCGCGAAAGGCGGGGGCGATCGCTGTGAGCAATAGCGGATATGGGCGCTACGAAGGCGAGCTTGAGATTGCGCGGGTCGATCTTCCCGGTGACGAGCGCATGAACGTTGCGGGCCATATCACGCCCGAGGCAATGGAACTGCTGCCGTTTATCAAGCGCGGATTCGGGGTACGGTTCGTTTAACGTGTGACCCGCGGGCTACAATTGGCCCATCATACGAAGGCGCCTCGTGTGGCGTGTGCCTGCGTTGGCCGATCTATATTCGGAGGATTCCCATGACTGTACTGTTTGTTGAATATCCCAAGTGCTCGACCTGTAAGAAGGCCAAGGCATGGCTGGACGAACATGGGGTAGAGTATATCGATCGCGATATCGTTTTGGACAATCCCACGGCTGATGAGCTTGCGACCTGGATTGCTCGTTCGGGGCTGCCGGTGCGGCGCTTCTTTAATTCGTCGGGCATGAAATATCGAGAGCTGGGCCTGAAGGCGCGTCTGGATGCGGGCATGACGGATCGGGAGTGCTACGAGCTGCTGGCGACCGACGGCATGCTGGTCAAGCGTCCGCTGCTGGTGGGCGACGACTTTGCGATTCCCGGCTTTAGGGAAGCGGCTTGGGCCGAGGCGTTGCTGTAGCGGCTGCGGAAAGTGCGACCCGTTTTGTGTGCTCAGGGTGGGACGCACTTTCCGCCGGCGGGCCTGCCCCAGTCAGTCCGCCAGCTGTGCCCATTCGTGCGGATCGTAGACCTTTACGTGTTTGTTGGGCTTGCCGCTCCAGTACTCCTCGTCCATAAAGGGCAGATATGCCTGAACGCCGGGGCAGATAAAGGGAATCCGCTGCTGTTGCAGTCGCTCGCGCTGGCGCTGCTCCAGGTGCGCCTCGGATATGACGGTTGGCATGCCGGACAACTCGACGAGGCTTGCCTGGATTCGCTTAAGGTCGGGGAGTCCCGCGTGCCATGACATCCGCATGATCAAAAAGGATGCACGGCGGTATTTTGCCTGCACCACAGTAATGGCGGGGCGCAGTGTGGGATGGATTTTGTCCCGTTCGGGCCAAAGGTCGGCAGTGATCTCAAGGCCCAGGGTCTCCCATAGGTAATCAAGCTCTTCGTCCATGGCGCCTCGATATCTACGTGATCATTGATACTTCGATTGTGTTGCCTGGTGCTATCGTTTTCGCGGTAGAATCTGCCAACGGTTGACGGCTACCGCTCGCGGCGTTTTGCCCTTCGTGTACAGCGGTCGGCTTCACAGGTCCTTCACGGGTTGGACTTAATTAGGCCAATTTGACTGAATTTCAAAAAAGTCAAAATTGGGGCTTGCGTCACGGCGAGACTTCCCGTATATTTCTTTCTTGCGCAAAGGCACAGCCGAGCGCAGCGATGCAGTCATTGGGATGTCGTCTAATGGCAGGACAGCGGATTCTGGTTCCGTCAATGGGGGTTCGACTCCCTCCATCCCAGCCATTGCATTTGCTACATATGGCCCGTTCGTCTAGCGGTTTAGGACGCCGCCCTCTCAAGGCGGAGATCACCAGTTCGAATCTGGTACGGGCTACCAAAATTGAACGCCCGGGCCTCGTAAGAGACCCGGGTTTTGTGTATTGACCGTATATACGGCGCCTGCCGTGTTTCGCTCAGATCGAGGAGTAGCCATGGATCTGCCCATCAGCTTGCAAGACATCACGTATGCCGAGAACTATCTGGCGCAGGGCGACCTGGCTACGGCGACGCCGCTGCTGGAGCGTCTGGTGGAGCTCGCCGAGGAGTATATTGATGCTGAGTGCAAGACGGAGGAGAAGCATCAATACTTTAGCTTCGATAGCAAGTTTGAGCGCTTGGCCTATCGCCGCGTGGAGAAGGATCCGCGCGAGCTCGTGCAGGTCGAGGTGCCGTTTGACCGCCTGTACTCTGACATGGCGTTTGCCTACATTCGCCAGCAGGATTATGTAAGCGCTCGTAATGCCCTGATGCAGGCTGTGCGTTGGGACCCCATGAACTGCAACTATCGCTTGGATTTGGCCGAGCTGTTCCGTGCACTCGAGGACAAGCAGGAATGGGCATCGCTCTCGTTCTCGGTGCTGGAGCGTGCAAGCGATGGCAAGTGCGCCGCCCGCGCTTACGCCAATCTAGGTCAGTACTTCTTGGAGCCCGAGACCGAGAACGTTTCGGCTGCCGTGGGCTGCGCGCGTCTGGCGCTGCGCCTGGCGCCCAACGATGCGCATACGACGCGCCTGCTCAACAAGATCCATACCACCTATCCGGATGCCGCTGATGAGAGCGACGACCACGTGATGGGTGAATTGGCCCTGCAAGGCGTGCCGACCTCGCCTTCGGCCGAGATTGCCATCTGCCTGATTATGTGCGCGACCGATGCTGCAAGCGACGGCGACAAGCAGGAGGCGACGCGCCTGACGGTACGTGCTCGCGACTTGGTGGGCGAGGAGGCCTGCGCGGCGATTATCAAACTGGTGCGCGAGAGCGATGCCGAGCTCAATGCCGAGCGCAAGGCAAAGCGCGAGACTGTGGGCTCAAACGCCGACGGCGCCAAGGAGGCCGGCGATGCCCAGTAAGCGCGAGCGCAAACTCATTTCCAAGAATCGCTCGGCACATCACGAGTACTTTATCGATGAGACATTTGAGTGCGGTATTGAACTGAGTGGCACCGAGGTCAAGTCGATTCGCGAGCGCGCCTGTCAGATCACTGACACTTTTGCGCTGATTCGTGGCGGCGAGTGCTGGCTCGTCGGACTGCATATCCACCCTTATAGCCATGGTGGCGTGTGGAATCGCGATCCCGACCGTCGGCGTCGTCTGCTGCTGCACCGCAAGGAGATCGACTTTCTTGACGGCAAACTTCGCAACCGTGGTTATGCGCTGGTTCCGTTGGAGCTCTACTTTAATACCGACGGCCGCGTAAAGCTGCTGCTGGGTCTGGGTCGCGGCAAGAAGCTCTACGACAAGCGCGAGGATATGGCCAAGCGTGATGTCCAACGCGAGATCGACCGCGCCCTTAAGGAACGCAACCGCTAGGCACTCTGTAAGTTGCGGTGGAATACGGACTGTTTTGCCTGTTTAAGGGGCTATTCAGTCCCTATTTCACCGCAACTGCGGGCGTCTCATCTTTCTTACTGTTCTGACACATATGTCTCAAAGGCAGCGTCCGTTATGGGTGCCGCCTTTTTTGTGGGTACATACATCCATGAGGTTCAATCCTGGGTTAGGGGAGTGATCGTTATGGACAAAACTGCGTTCTTTACGATGCCGAGCGGTCTGTATGTGGTGAGTGCCGCGGCCGACGGGCTGCGTGCCGGCTGCGTTATCAACACAGCGGTGCAGGTGACATCCGCCCCGCCGCGCATCTCGGTTGCCGTGAACAAGGAAAATGTCACGTCCGGCGTAATCGCATCGGCTAAGGCCTTTGCGCTGACCGTGATTGACCAGACCGCCGACATGCTCTATATCGGCAATTTTGGCTTCCGCACCAGCAGCGATTACGACAAGTTTGCCAAGTACGAGACCCACGAGACCGCGCTGGGCATGCCCTATGTGCCCGAGCACGCGGCGGCCTTGTTTAGCTGCCGTTTGATTGATACCGTGGACGTGGGCACGCACCTGCTCTTTATCGGCGAGGTGGAGGATGCCGAGAGCTTGAGCGGCGAGACCCCGCTGACCTATGACTACTATCACAAGGTCTTGAAGGGCAAGACGCCGCCCAAAGCCTCGTCGTATCAAGGCTAGAAATGTTCTAAAAATACTTGCATTATATTATTGAGAATATATACTAATAAGCAAGTACACCAGCAGTCACGTTCGAGAGGAGAACATCATGGCTGAGGAGAAGAAGACGTATAAGTTTGTGTGCACCGTTTGCGGTTACGAGGTTGAGGTCGACACGCCCGAGCTGCCCGAGGATTACGTGTGCCCGGTCTGCGGCGTTGGTCCCGATGAGTTTGAGCTTGTCGAGGAGTAGCTCGTAGACACACGACTTGCAACAACATATAGCTCTGTCCAAGGGTCCCGGTCGAATTCTCGGCCGGGACCCTTTTGATTTATCTGACGGTTTAAAACGGTCTCACGTGTTACAGATTGAGACGTTATATCTGGACAGTCACGCCATCCCAATTACATCCCCGTTAGCAGCACGATGTCGAGAATCGTCACGATGACGCCGATCCCTACGAGCAGCGCGTTGAGCGGGCGCGAGTTGGCGTATTTGCCCATAACGCGGGGCGAACTGGTGAGTCGTATGAGCACAAAGACCGTAATCGGCAGCTGAAGCGACAGCAGTGCCTGACTCCAGATGAGACCTTCAAAAGGATTTGGGACGATCAGGCACGCCGCCACTGCGCCGACGAAACAGACCGCCACCCCGATCGAGGAATGTCGGTCGTGGATGTCGTATTCCTCGTCGAACATGCCCGCGGTGATGGTGCCCGCCGCCATGCCCGCCGTCACACTACTCGATATGCCCGCAAACAGCAGTGCCACCGCAAAGATGGTCGAGCTTGCCGGGCCCAGAATGGGGGAGAGCGTGTCCGCTGCGACGGCGAGGTCATCTACGACAATGCCGTGCGCAAAGAAGGTCGTTGCGGCCAGGATGACCATGGCCGAGTTGATTGCCCAGCCCACACCCATCGAAAAGAGCGTGTCGAAGAGCTCGTAGCGCAGACGCTCTTCGATAACCTGCTCGCCTTGGCCTTCGAAGTGCATGGATTGGATGATCTCGGAGTGCAGGAAGAGGTTGTGGGGCATAACGACCGCGCCTAGGACACTTACGATAATCGCGGCCGAGCCGGTGGGCATACTGGGTGTGATCCAACTTGTGGCGGCTTGCGGCCAGTTGACCTTGACCAGCGCAAGCTCGGCCAAAAACGAAAGTCCTACCACGCCTACGAAGGCGATGATCCATCGCTCGGCGCGTTTGTAGGAGCTTGTCATGAGCATGGCAATCGATGCCGCCGCCACGATGATGCAGCCGGCGCGTACGGGCAGGCCAAAGAGCATTTGAAGCGCGATCGCACCGCCCAGGACTTCGGCCATGGCGGTGGCGACCGTGGCTAGATACGCGCTGCCGAGTATCGCACACCCGACGAGGCAGGGTAGGTGGCGCGTCGTGGCCTCGGCAAGACACATGCCCGTGGCGATGCCCAAGTGCGCCGCGTTGTGCTGCAGCACGATGAGCATGATCGTGGACAGCGTGACGATCCACAGCAGCGCGTAGCCAAACTGCGAGCCGGCGGCCATATTGGAGGCCCAATTGCCCGGGTCGATAAAGCCGACGGTCACGAGCAGTCCGGGGCCGATATGCCGCGCGATGTCGAGTCCTTCGTGGCCACCGGTGCGCGGGGAGCCAAAGTGTTGTTTGAGATGGTTAAGCATGGTGCGCTCCTGCGTGTCGTTTGCTTGACGCCGTAAAGGGTACCCGTTTTAGGCTCAAAAGTTAACCATGCCTAACAGAACTGTTGTATTTGAATGGGATGGTGAAAGGGGGCTGCCGAAATGTCTTGATCTGTAACAACTAGGGATGGAAATTGGACCTAGGTGTTGCAGATCGAGACAGGAAGAAATGGCCCTATGGAATATCTCGATCTGTAACAGCTGGCCGTCAAAACCGGCCCTTCGTGTTACAGATTGAGATGTTTGAAGCGGTGAGTTTACAGGTCGAACTTGGGCCCTTGTTGCCGTCCTTGAGGTCGGCGGTGTCCACTCGTAGGGCGTGCGTTACGCGATTGTTTCGAAACGGGCGGGAAACACAACGGGCCGGCGATGCACCTAGTATGCCTAGTCAACTGACTGTCTAACACCTAGGGGAGGATCGCGATGCAGGCAGATTCCGCTCAGCAGCAGGGCCTTTATCGCCCCGAATTCGACCACGATGCATGTGGCATCGGCGCGCTTGCCGATATCAACGGCGAGCGCCATCACCAGATTCTGGACGACGCGCTGTCCATTCTGGTCAACTTGGAGCACCGCGGCGGTACGGGACTCGAGAAGAACACCGGCGACGGCGCCGGCATCCTGTTCCAGGTTCCGCATCATTTTTTCCGCAAAGAGGCTCAAAAGTGCGGCCAGATTCTGCCGGCAGAGGGCGACTATGGCGTGGCCATGCTGTTCTTCCCGCAGGACGACAAGGGCGTAGAGGATGCCCGTCGCGTGTTTGAGGAGGGCTGCGCCGAGGCCGGCGTGCCGCTGCTCTTTTGGCGCGAGGTGCCGGTCGACCCGCACGACCTGGGCGAGACAGCCCGCGCCTGCATGCCCACCATCTTGCAGGCTTTCCTGGGCCGTCCGGACGACACGCCCGCCGGCGACGCCTTCGAGCGCCGCCTGTACGTGTGCCGCCGCACCATCGAGAAGAAGGCTGACGCCGAGTTTGCCCTGCGCAACAAGATCTTCTATGTGTGCTCCATGAGCTCGCGCACCATCGTGTACAAGGGTATGCTGGTCGCCACACAGATGCGCCGCTTCTTCATCGATCTCAACGACGCCGCCGTCAAGACGGCCGTGGCGCTTGTCCACTCGCGCTACTCCACCAACACCACGCCCAGCTGGGAACGCGCGCACCCCAACCGTTTTATCATCCATAACGGCGAGATCAACACCCTCAAGGGCAACGTCAACTGGATCCGCGCCCGCGAGCCCAACCTGTACAGTCCCGTGCTGCAGCATGATCTTGAGCGCGTGATACCCATCATCAACCGCGAGGGCTCCGATTCCGCGATTCTGGACAATGTGCTTGAGTTTTTGGTCATGAACGGTCGCCCGCTTACGCGTGCCGCGTCCATGTTACTGCCTGAGCCGTGGGACCACAACGACAGTCTGAGTGAGGAGCGCCGCGCCTACGACGCTTACCAGTCCATGCTCATGGAGCCGTGGGACGGTCCTGCCGCTATCGCCTTTACCGACGGCCGTACCCTGGGTGCCGCCCTCGACCGTAACGGCCTGCGCCCCGCCCGCTACTACGTGACGCGCGACGGCCGCTTTATGCTGGCAAGCGAGGTGGGCACCATCGAGGTGAGCCCCGAGAACATCCTGACGAGCGGCTGTCTGGGACCGGGCCAGATGCTCGAGGTCGATTTTGCCCGCGGCCGCGTGATCTACAACGACGAGCTGCGCGCCCGCTATGCCAAGGAAAAGCCCTACCGTGATTGGATTGCCGAGGAGACGCTGACCGTTGACGCGGTCGATGGGCCCGTTGCGGCAACGCCCGCCGAGGACGCTGAGGTGCCCGCCGCCGTGCGTATGGCCAAGCTCGGGTATCACTGGGATGATGTTGACGAAGTCGTGCGTCCCATGGCCCAGCAGGGCAAGGCGCCGCTCGCCTCGATGGGCATCGATGCGCCGCTGGCCTGCCTGTCCAAGAAGACGCGCTCGTTCTTTGATTACTTCTATCAGCTGTTCGCCCAGGTCACGAACCCGCCCATCGACGCCCTTCGCGAGCATATGGTCACCTCGACCACGCTCTACCTGGGCAACCACGGCAACCTGCTCGAGGACTCTCGTACGGCCTGTCAGCTGGTGCGCTTGGAGCGCCCACTGCTGAGCGAGGAGGAGTTCGAGCGTATCTGCGCCATCGACCGCGTGGGCTTTAAGACCCGCCGTTTCCGTGCCGTGTACCGCCGCGACGCGGGTGAGGGCGCGCTGCAGGCTGCGCTCAAGCAGCTTGCAGAGGATGTTGAGGCTGCGGTCCGCGACGGCGTGAACATCGTGGTGTTGAGCGATCGTGCCGCTGCGGGCGAGGTGCCCGTGCCGTCGCTGCTCGCCGTGGGCTGCGTGCACAACCATCTGATCCGCGCCGGCGTGCGTACCTTTGCCGACATCGTGGTGGAGTGCGGCGACGCCGTGTCCCCGCACGACTTTGCGGCGCTGGTGGGCTATTCCGCGAGCGGCATCTATCCGTACAACGCACATGCGTGCATCCGTGATCTGGCGGCACGCGGCGACCTGGACGTGACGGCCGAGCAGGGCATCGCCAACTACAACAAGGCTGCGACCGCCGGCATCGTTTCCATCATGTCCAAGATGGGCATCTCCACGGTGCAGAGCTACCATTCGGCGCAGATCTTCGAGGCCGTGGGCTTCACTCCGGAGTTCGTCAACGCGTACTTCGCCGGCACGGTGAGCCGTGTGGGCGGTATGGGTGTCGAGGACGTCGAGCGCGAGCAGAATGAGCGCTACGACGCCGCGCTCGCTATCCTTAAGAGCCCGGCTCCCGATCAGCTGCCCACGCTGGGTCTGACCAAGTGGCGCCCGCTCGGCGGCGAGGATCACCTTATCGACCCGCAGACCGTCTACCTGCTGCAGACCGCCTGCCGCGAGGACAGCTACGACACCTTTAAGGAGTACAGCGCCCGCCTGCACCGCACCGGCCGTGCCGTGCGCCTGCGTGACCTGCTGGACTTTAATGCCAACGGTCGCACGCCGGTTTCGCTCGACGAGGTGGAGCCCGCGCTCAACATCGTCCGCCGCTTTAACACCGGCGCCATGTCGTACGGTTCCATCAGCAAAGAGGCACACGAGTGCATGGCCATCGCCATGAACCGCCTGCACGGTCGTTCCAACTCGGGCGAGGGCGGCGAGGATCCGCGTCGCGAGACCCCGCTGGCCAACGGTGACTCCAAGAATTCCGCCATCAAGCAGGTGGCAAGCGCGCGCTTTGGCGTGACGAGCCGCTACCTGTGCAGCGCCTTCGAGATTCAGATCAAGATGGCCCAGGGCGCCAAGCCCGGCGAGGGCGGCCACCTGCCCGGCAAGAAGGTCTACCCCTGGATCGCCGAGGTCCGTCAGTCCACGCCCGGCATCGGCCTGATCTCGCCCCCGCCGCACCACGATATTTACTCTATCGAGGACCTGGCAGAGCTGATCTTTGACCTTAAGAACGCCAACCCCGGCGCACGCGTGTCGGTCAAGCTGGTCAGCGAGGCCGGTGTCGGCACCATCGCCACCGGTGTGGCCAAGGGCGCTGCCGACAAGATCTTGATCAGCGGCCACAACGGCGGCTCCGGTGCCGCGGCGCGCGATTCGATCTGGCACGCCGGTCTGCCGCTGGAGCTTGGCCTTGCCGAGGCCCAGCAGACGCTGCTGCAAAACGGCCTGCGCTCGCGCGTGGTGCTCGAGGCCGACGGCAAGCTCATGGACGGCACTGACGTCGCCGTCGCCTGCCTGCTGGGTGCCGAGGAGTTTGGCTTTGCGACCATGCCGCTCATCTCGATGGGCTGCCTCATGCAGCGCGACTGCCAGCAGGATACCTGCCCCGCCGGCATCGCTACGCAAAACTGCCGCCTGCGTCGCGGCTTCCGCGGCAAGCCAGAGCACGTCGAACGCTTTATGCTCTTTGTTGCCGAGCAGCTGCGCGAGGTCATGGCGAGCCTGGGCTTCCGCACCGTCGACGAGATGGTCGGCCATCCCGAGTGCCTGCGCCAGATCGAGGTCCCGGGCAACCGCAAGGCCAACCTGCTCGATCTATCGCCCGTGCTGGCGAGCGCGACCTGTGAGTTTGGTGCCCACATCCCGGGTGCCGACGGTCGCCACTTCCTGCCCCAGATGGCTGCGGACAGCGAGCTCGACAAGACGCTCGATTCCACGCTGTTTGTGCCCTATACGGCCGATGCCCGTGCGCACCTGCGCCCGATTCGCTTCCGCGCCGACATCGCCAACGTCAACCGCTGCGTGGGCACCATCTTGGGCAACGCGGTGACCAAGGCGCATCCCGAGGGCCTGCCCGCCGGCTCCATCACCATCGATTGCGATGGTTCGGCCGGTCAGAGTTTTGGCGCGTTCCTGCCGCGCGGCATAACGCTCAACGTGTGCGGCGACGCCAACGACTACTTTGGTAAGGGCCTTTCGGGCGGCGAGGTGTCGGTGCGCCCCAACCCGCATGCGACCTACAAGTTCGACGAGAACATCATCGTGGGCAACGTTGCTTTCTTTGGCGCTACGAGTGGCCGCGGCTTCATTAACGGCCTGGCCGGCCAGCGCTTTGGCGTACGCAACTCCGGTGCCACGGTGGTGGTCGAGGGCTGCGGCAACCATGGCTGCGAGTACATGACGGGAGGTCTGGCGCTCATCTTGGGCGAGGTCGGGCAGAACTTCGCCGCCGGCATGACGGGCGGCGTGGCTTACGTCTTTGACCAGTACGGCACGCTCGATGCCCGTGTGAACCACGAGAGCGTTGAGCTTAAAGCCCCGACGGCCGGTGAGCTTGCGCAGATTCGTGCGCTCATCCAGGAGCACGTGGACGCGACGCAGAGCCCGCGCGGTATTAAGCTGCTCTACAGCTTTGAGACGATGAGCAAGCACTTTGTGAAGGTCATTCCAACCGAGTACGAGCGCGTGCTGGCGATTGTCGCCGCCGCCGAGGCCGTGGGCAAGACGCATGCGCAGGCCGAGGAGCTGGCGTTTGACATTGTGACCGGCCGCGCGAGTGCCGCGGATGTCGCTCGCTTTGATGTGGCGGGTGGTGTCGCTGGCGCTGCGCCCGCCA
>URGG01000026.1 GCA_900547345.1 uncultured Collinsella sp.
GTGTCCCCCGCCGCGGCGGGGGCGCCGTAGGCCGCGGGCCCGCACAGGGCCAGGGCGGCCGCGAGCGCGAGGACGGCGGCGGCCCCGGAAACTCGTTTCATGGAGCGTCTCATGGAAAATCCCCCTAATCTAGCAACGGTTTAGAGTCTACTAGATTGGGGGGGGGACGGGGGCCAAGCCGGATGGACTATTTGCCATTTGGCCAATGAGTGTTTACCGACGGCTGAAAGCAGCGTGGCTCAAAAATCAGTGCCCACCCAAAACTCTTTTAAACGAAGGACTCTCACTGTCAATCAAACTGTTCCCTATTGCATAAACAAGATCACTTGCCTCGTCTTTTGAGAAGCAGTCAGTATCTTCCATTTGCTTCAGCTGTTCATAAATACTGTCAAGGAATTCCTTCTTCGATAGGCTCTTATCGAATAACAGGCCTTTGTTCCCTTTTCGCATTGCGCTAATTCCAGCGTTTCTAATGAAGTAAAAGCAATTACGAATATCGCTTTCATAAAGAAACACGTCGATAAAATCAGTCTCCAGCATGTCTTGCAACGGACCCGGATCACGAACGTAAAGAAACGATACCGCCTCTCCAGCAAGGAACCCATCAAAGGAATCGCAATAATCGCCGCGAAATAAGCCCGGCCGCATAGTCAAGCGATGTATGCACGGCTTTAATTTATTAATAAGTTCCCGATGGAATTCAACAGATAGGACATCCATAGACGGCCTCTCAATCCTTCACCTATCTAACGTTTCTAATAACTTCAACAAGCGGTGCCGCTAAACAAATAACTAAATAAGATCGCAGAAGCCATTGCCAAGAACACGCTTGCCAATGAACCCAGCAAATAAACCTCAGCGAAATCCTTGTCACTTTCCAGCTGCTTAAAGCGCGCGATACTTTTTGCAGTAAAAATAAATGCAATAGCCGAATATTGGTTCAGCAGGGAAAGCGCCGCGACAATCAGTCTTTCAAATATTCCAATCCACTTGCCTGAATGTGCGGTTGTCGTATCCGCCGACTGCTCAACACCCGGGTTTCGAAGAGATTGGAGCACCTTTGCAATAACAATGCTACAAGGGCGTCCACAAAAGCACAGTGTCGAAATCCAAGAGAGCTCCGCTCCACGAGCGCCCAAGAGATTCGAAGCAATTGGCCGCATGGCCCACAAATAGCAACATAGAACGCTCAATATGAGCAGAATTATAATGTGCAGCACTTGATCGGCCAGAAAACTACCGACCGGCGAAAGGTCAAGTCCTGCAAACGCTCTTCTCAGGCTGCCATCGATAATCCAATGTGAAAGGGCAAATACTGTAAAGGACGCAGCAATGGCGGTTGCACTCGCCTCAAACAGAAGAGCTACTGTTGCTGCGGCGCCGGCCGCGTAAACTAAGCAGTGCATGGCAAGGGCAATTCTGCTGTATTCCTTCTCGCCTGCCATCTTATTCGACTGAAAATAAAAGTCGAACAGCATATGAAACAGAAGGAAACACCCGAATACTCTCATGCCATCTCCAGCTCATTAAGGAAATGAACGGCGAAAGCAGCCAGCTCTCTTTCTCTTACAACATTCGCGAGTCTAAGGCTTTTCTCAAGCCCCTGCCTCGTCTTCCCCATCGCAACGCCCATTTGCCCCGCAAGCCCTACATGACTAGCCCTGATGCTATCTACGTTGAGGTTGAGCGAGCTGCCCAACGCCACTGGCGCGCAATCGATCGGATTGCTTTTAGCGCCATACTTTTTGCCTATACGTGTTTCGAAGAGCTCAGTATACCTTTTGCTCAAAGTCGCGTCTGTGCCCTCGTGCAGCATTAGCGGCCGCAGCAACTCAACAACCTCGCAGTAATTACGCTGCGACTCGTTTCTGCGATCGATTATTTCCAGACAGCCCGCCGCGCATAGCTCTTTCTCACGCGAAACACCCGAAGCATCAATGATCTTCAAATTACTGTACTTATCTTTTTCGGACGCAGCAATTGCTCTGCGTGCACGATGGTATGCCGACCCGTCTTGCTCCGTCGACAATGCAGACTGCATCCGAGTTTTCCATTCTCCAACTCCGATACCACCCCTAAGATCAACCGTCTGGACGAGTATCTTGATAAATCTATATGCCAAGAAAGCGCCAGCCGTACTACGAAATAGGCCCTGCAATTCATCGCCCGCACTAAACATAAGCGGCATTTCGAGCTCAGTTTTAAACAGCTCGTTTGTGCAGTCCATAGCGTTCGCAAGATCTTCCTGCGCGCTTTGCCTCCTACTGTCCGAAAGACATCTCGAATGTCTCATATCAACCATGAGGGCCGAATAGCTATTGTTCATCAGGCTTCCTTTCCTCATGGCGATTATAGCAACTATTTTAGTTGCTTTCGCTCATTTGCAACGGTTTTAGTTTCTTTATGGCGGATGCAACTGAAATCGTTGCATTGTAATAGGCTATAATTCTTCCAAATCGCCTAGAGAAAGTGTTTGAATGCTGACCGTAATCGTGCCTACTTACAATGCCGAGCCGTATCTTTCTCAGGCTATAGGCAGCCTATTAAACGAAAAGAATATCGAACTGGAAATCCTCGCCATCAACGACGGATCTACCGATAACTCGCTCGCCATTATGCAAGATTTCGCTGCGCGCGACTCACGCGTTCGAGTGATCGATAAGGCAAACCAGGGTTACGGCGCAACCTGCAATCTGGGCATTCGCGAGGCAAAGGGCGACTGGATTGCCATCCTCGAGCCCGATGACTGGATCGAGCCCGGAATGTACTCCGACATGCTTGCCTTTGCCAAGCGCGAATTTGGCGATCCAAACAAGCTCGATATTATTGAGACCCCGTATTGGATCATTCGCAACCCCGATACCCCCCAAGAGGTCAAACTACATTGCGCATATCGCGGTCGCATTAAACCGCCTCGGCAACCGTTTACCATTCACGACGCTCCACACCTGCTGGCCCATCATCCGTCCATTTGGTCGGCAATCTATCGTCGCGACTTCCTGTTGCAAAACAATATCTGGTTTAAGGAAATCCCCGGTGCGGGCTGGGCCGATAATCCATTCCTTGTCGAAACGCTATGCCAGGCAAAGGCGATCGCTTACTGGCCCAAGCCGTATTACTGCTACCGCGAGGAAACACCCGAAAAGGCAGCCGCCCTGGCCAAGCGTGATCCCCTGATGCCGTTTAATCGCTGGAACGACATGGTTGATATCCTTGAGCGGCTCAACGTCACCGACCCCGCCGTTTGGACACCGCAAATCACACGCGGCTTCACCTATATGGGCATCATGATTGAGCACACCGGAATTGAGGGGCACCCCGAAATCGAGCGGGCGATCCACAAGATGTTCGAACGCATGCCGCAAGAGCTGGTATTTGCCAATCCTCGCGTTACCCCCGCGGCCAAAAAGCTCTATGCCGAGTATATGGGCATCGCCGACCCTAAAATCAGCTACTGCGCGTACGCCAAGGACCTCGTGGGCGAGGGCTTGTATAACGTATGGAACAAGGGCCCCAAGCAGACTCTAAAAATGATCACATCGCACTTTGGTTCATACAACGCACGCGCTGGAAAATAGTCTGATGGGCAGCAAAGCAAGCAGAAATACCTCCATCGAAGCGCTGCGCCTGGTGGCGGTCGCTGGGATCGCCATATTCCACACGTTTCAGTGGACCTTCCAAGCCGTCTGCACCGGCCTACCGGAATACGCGCCGCTCGCTGTCTTCCCTTACTCCGGCGCGCTCGGCTTTATCAACCTGCTGGGCTGCTGGGCCAACGAAGTCTTTTTTATGATCTCGGGGTACTTCCTTATCCCTTCGGCAGTTCGCGCCCTCCAAAACGGGTCATCCGCACCGGACCTCGCTCGTAAATCGCTTGCGCGGTTAAAGAAGATCGTCTTGCCCACGCTCATTTATTGCGCTGCCTGCCTGCTTATCTCGATGTACGTCTATCCCCTGCCCGAAATCTCGCTACACGAGATTGGCTGGCTTACGCTGGGCATCGAGTTTATCTGGGTCTACGCCGCCTCCGTATTGCTCGTCCCAGTGATTGCGTTGATACGACAGCGAATCGGCAGCATAAGGGCCCCGTTTGTCGTAGCACTCCTCGTGCTCGCAACATTTGGAATCAACTGCTACATCGCGGCGACGGTAAACGGAGCTGCCGGTGTCGTTTTGTGGCGCAAGCTCATGAGCGCCGTTACCTACCTGGTCGCGTTTATTGCAGCTGGAGAAATGCGGTTTGTCCTCGAATACCTCGGCAACGCATCCGGCGCTCAAAAATCCAAGATCGCACTCATCGGACTCGTTACCGCCACCATTGCGCTCGAGCTTCTGCTATCGGCAAATAGCCAGTACGACGCGCTCTGGAAGCTCTCCTACAAGTCCACTTCCGTCATATCCTTTATCTTGGCCGCCGCATCCGTTGCCGCCGCAGCGCTCCATCAGCCGCGCCACGAAGTCCCAGCTGCAGACAAGACAATCATGTCCCTCGCCGCAGGAACGCTCGCTTTCTACGCCGTACAGTCGTTCACCTGCAACGTCTGGCGACCCATCTTCGACAAAGCGATCTACACCATGGCGACAGGCATCCAAACGGGAGAGCCCCGTCCAGCCGCCGCCATTTTGCTCGGAATCCTTATGAGCCTTTGCCTCGCGCTTTCCCTGCTCCTCGTGGATATCGTGCGCAGGGCCGTAGTCGCGACCATCAAAGCCCACATGAAAGGCTAAGCGACCTTCTGACTCCTCAGACCACGAAGCGCGCTTACACCAGAAGCAAATAAAATCGCAAAGACAATCGCCCAGTTCTTGCAGCCAAATACCGGAATATGAACGATTGCATGGTCATGCATAACAACGAAATAACCCAGAACAACCACCAGAGGCAGCGCCATGAGCAGTGACTGGATCAACATCTTGCGACGACGACCACCTTGCGCTCCGCCCCGTATCGAGCAAACGAGCACAGCAATCCAAATCGCCAATACGGCAGCAAACGAAACAAGACAAACAACGTTCGAGATCATCGCATAACCAGCAGTTGAGCAAATGGCGAACAGCTGCGGGCTCATGCAATAAAACTCCTTCAAAATCTGAGGCCAGTCAGCCTGGGGCAACAGTGACGAAGTCCCATGCGCAGACCAAAGGCCCATCTCGCCCAGAACGTTCGAAAAGACTTCATCCCAGCCCAGCACAAATGCCGCGACAACCCATTTCATCGCCCAGGTAAACACAAACGAAAGCCCAAACCCAAAGAGTGCCCGCAGCATCGTAACGAGACAGCGCTTGGATCTCTCACCTTCGGGCAGCACAATAAACGCGAAAAAGCAATGCAGGGCGACAACTGCGGCAGGAATCGTTAAAAAGTCAAGAAACGAAAACACGGCACCCGTCGCAATCGACCAAAGGACAAGACGGCTTGTAAAAGCCCGTGCGTTCGGAGCCGACCCCAAACGAAGACTCATGCAAGACATCATGATGAGCGCAACAAAGAACGAGATGCACAGCAGTAGATCACCGATAAAATTAAAAAACAGATTGGTCGAGAACAACAGGATTGCAAGGAAACCCAACGTCAATGGTTTTGAAAACCGCTTCCGCAAGGCAACGTAAGCGCAAGCGGAGCCGGCAATCGCCAGAGCAGCTGCGGGCGCCACGACAACGTCGATACCGCCAATAAGCAGGCAGACATTCGTAAGTAGCTGCCATCCATGCCAATACCGGTAATACTGCTGATGCGTAATCCCGTTGGCTTTCGTAACGTCATCAATCTCGGCAACAGCCATCGTCTTAAACGGAGAACCTTGGTCCTTTTGCCGTGCGACTTCAATGATAAAGCGATTGTTATCAAAGCAAACAGGACCAGCTGCAACACGGTGGTCGTAGACATACATGTCAGACAACAGAGCCGAGGACTCCGAACCCTGCGCATGCGACTCGATAACGGGCCTCGGTAGGCAATTCGCTGCGGTATTGCTCAGGACAAATGCGACCTGAAAAACCAAAAACAGCAACATGACCTTGACGGAAAGGCTATCGGCAAGGGAGGCTAAACGAGTTTTATTCACAGGTCATCCAAACAGAAAGATTGCGTCCACAAGAATCGGCACCTATGTAATACCACAATGCGCGCTTGCAATCTCGCCACGCACACAAGTCAACCAGGCTTGTAGCAAACGTTCTTGGTGATTAACGGAACATTACCCGCGGGCGCCCAGCTACGCTTACAATAGTCGTGTCCCATGGGACACGTTGTTTATTCCGCAGGGCCGATTTACTGCCCACGCGAAAGGATATTCTCGTTCATGACTTCCACCCTTCCCGCCCCCATCGACAAGCTCGCCATCGTCGTCGTTACGTACAAGCGCCAGGAACTCCTGGCCAACTTGTTCGATTCCATGACCGAGCTCACGGCAACGCCCTGGCGCATCGTGATTGTCGATAACGAGAACTCGCGCGAGACCGAGGCCATGTGCACCGCATTCAACGAGCGCCTGGCCAACCTGTGGGGCATCGACACCGAGCAGCCCGACGCGCAGGGCGGCACCGACCGCGTTATCTACGCGCCGCAGCTTGAAAACGGCGGCGGCGCGGGTGGCTTCTCCGCCGGCACCAAGTGCGCCTACGACCTGGGCGCCCAGTGGTTCTGGGTGATGGACGACGACGTGCTCGTCATCCCCGAAGGCATCGAGCGTCTTGCCAAGTGGACCGACCGCTACGATGTTATCCAGGGTTCGCGCCTGGACTTTGACGGCGGCGCCTTCTTTTGGCAATACCAACTCATCCTTTCACTCGGCATTCCCAACCCTGTCGCCAAGTGGGACCTGGGACCCGAGGGCTACCGCGCCATGAACCAACTATGCTTTGAGGGCGGCATGTTCTCGCGCCGCGTGGTCGACAAGATCGGCCTGCCCGATGCGCGATTCTTCATCTACGGCGACGATGCCTGCTATGGTTACGTGGCCAGCCAGCACTTCCCCGCCGCCGTTGTGGCCGACCTGGTGCTCAAGCGCGCCCGCGCCGTCTCTAACTGGGATATCGCCGGCAAGCGCCAGCTCAACTCCACGAGCGACACCAACCGTTACTACATCATGCGCAACCGCGGTTATCTGGCACGCTACATGCAGATCTACGGCGACTACCACCCTATGCTGTTCCGTCTGGGCAACGCCGCGACCTTCTGCAAGGAATTCATTCGCCTGGCCGCGGTCGACAAGTGCTTTAAGACCGGCATTCCGGCGCTGCGCCGAGGTATGAAGGACGCCCGCAAGATCATCAAGGATCCCAACTGGAAGCCCATGCCGCCCCTGAAGGACACCGAGTAACGGAAGCCGGAAACACCTCGGTGCTTAAAGCCGCTGGCACACCGTAGCCACATGCTGCCCATCAAAACCGAACCCCCAGCGCATGCGACCCACGCCGGGGCGCGGTACACGGATTTCGTCGATGCCGTCGCGCTCTATGTCGAGTAGCGACTGCACGGCCAGCAATTCCAGGCCCAGCGCATCCACATCGGGGTCATACATCAAGTTAATCGTTATCAGCGGGCGCTCGTCCAGCATGCCAATCGTATCTGCTACGTCGAACACAGCACCCGTAGGGAAAACCTGGATGTCCCAGCGACCTGCGCCGCACTTTCGCCTCGAGGCAGGATTGGCATAGCCCGGTAAGCCAAAGCAGAGCCCCTGCAAGAGCAGATGATATGGCAGCGGCTTATCTGGGTCGGTCTCACCGATTCCCGCATCCCCCAGGATGCGGCTTAGCGCCCGCCTCACGGTATCCTCGTTCCCACGGCACAGCCCGTCGCGAAACGCATCGACGTCTCGAATGTCTTCGGCAGCGCACTCAAACCACTCAACAATCACTAGACGCAAGGCCTGTCGAAGCTCGTTATTGGGCAATCGCAAAGCACGGAGGCGATTGCCATGCTCTGGCTCCTCAGTCATATCCGTCGTGAGAAAACCGGACAGATACAGCGCTGTCCACATGCCATCGTCAGGCGAGGCCTCTAGCCCCGCAGCGCCCAAACAAAGCGGGACCCCAACGCATCCATGGGCCTCGAGCAAATCAAACAAGACCGAAAGGCGGTCGAGATTCCACCCGGCAACTACCCTACTCAGGCAATCGGCATATCCATACAGATCGGCACGCACGGGCGCCGTGCAGCCTCGGTCCAGAAAACCGATCACGCGCGCTGGACTCGAGCAATAGGCCCTGCCAAACCGATATCCCTCGAGCCATTCACGCGCATCATCCAGGCATTCCTCGCGTCCAGCATGATTCAACAGAGCCTCGACCTCGGCATCCGAAAAACCGAACCAACGGTCACACCAGGTCGAAAGCGGCGTCGTCAGACAATACGAGCAACTGCGCGAAGAAAGCGCCGCTTCGGCAGGACCGGGACGCTCCCCCATCAGACACGTCAGCCGCAACGAATCGCCCGCAGTGGCAATGGCCTCGAAAAGCACGCGATCAAATAGATCCGCCGAATCGGCGCCGGAAGCGCCCCTCGCGCTCGCACGGCCCAACCACGCCGCGTCGTACCCATCAACGAGCAATACAACCTGCTCATCGCAGGCCATCTCCAGCAGCTCTATGAGCACACCGAGCACCGAGTCAACCTCGTCCGCGCTCGCTACGCCACGCGCAACGCGTTCGATGTGACGCACCTTATCTCGTGCTAAATCCGGAGCCTCCAAAAGCGCCAGCAGGCGGGCGCACTCGCCCGAAAGAGCATCGAGCACAACGTCGGCAATAGCGGCGCCACGCCTCGCAGCGCAAGAAAAGTCCAGCGATATCACCGGATAGCAAGCGTACTCATCCCGATAACGCCCGCCGTCCGCATCCCAAATCTGAGCATCGGCAAACAAAGTCTGACCAGCGCGACCGACCGCTGGACGCTCCAGAAAAGCCCTGAGCATCGACAGGTTCATACTCTTGCCAAAACCCTCGGGTCGACAGCACAACACAACGGATGCGTCGCAGTCCAGCACGTCGGCAATAAACATGGTTTTATCGATGAGTAAACACCGATTGATTGCATCGGAAAAGTCGTGTACATCAACCGGTAGAGCTGCGTTATCCGCATGATTGAGCAACCGCGCACCAAACGCATGAATAAAACCACAATTCACCTGTTCAGACACCGTAAACTCTCCCTCTAACGCAGCACGATGCCCATTGTAACGAGCAGGCGGAGCGCAACAATATCGACTTGCAAAGGTTTCGGGCAACGGTAGCAACTGACGCCCCGAGGGGGGCATAACAAATCGTTGTGCAACAAAAACGGGATCCGATGCGGCTGCACCGGACCCCGTCTCAAACGCTTTGAAAACAATCTGAAAGGCTACTCCTCCGAGCCGTCCTCCCCAGAAGCCTTCTTCTGCTGATCGAGCTTATGCTTACCACTTACGATAGACGTAGCGCCCAGTGTGGCCAAGCTCGCGCTGGCAAGGCTCGCCATCACAATCAGATCGCCCGTCTTGGGCATGTTGCCGCCCGAGGACTTGGTAGCTGTAGTCGTCGTGGTCGTGGTGGTCACCGTTTTGGAGTCATTTTGCTCCTGATTCTGGTTGTCAGCACCGCTCTTGTCGTCGTCTTCGGACTGTTTCTTTTCGTCCTCGGTCTTTTTCTTTTCGCCCTCGGTTTTGCTCTCGTCCTTCTTCTGAGCGGATTTGTCGTCCTTCTCCTCAGAGCTAGAACCCTTATCGGATTCGGTCTTCTCGGAAGCCTTGTCCTTGGAGTCGCCCTTTGCGGCTTCGGTCTTTTCCGTGGAAGCCTGATCAGAGTTGTCCTTGTTCTGAGTCGAGCCATTATTGACTCCAGCCATCAGCGAAGAGCCCAACGTAGAACCAAGCTGCACGGAGAAAGAAGGCTTCTTGTCCGGCGAAGCAACGGGAGCGTCCGGGGCCTTATTCGAGTCGTCCTTGGAAGCATCGGAATCAGAAGCGGCGCCAGTGTTAGAGTCATTGCTAGAACCAGTATCGGCGGAAGAATCGCTCGAGCCAGTGGAAGAGTCAGAGGAACCAGCGTCGGTCGAACCAGAGGCGGCGCTGCCCGTATTGCCGGCAGAGCTTGAAGACGAATCGCCCGCAGCAGAGCCGTTCGAATCGGAGCCGTTCGAGGTGGAACCGTCGTTGATAGTGCCACCAGCAGAGCCATTACCGTCAGCATCGGTCGAGGGCGCATCCATCCTGTCATCGTTGGCATCGTCACTCGAGTCGTCATTCGAATCAGGTGTCGGCGAGGGCGCCGGTGTGGGCTCGGGCTGCACGGGCGTCGCGGCGGCAGCCTCGTCCTCGGCGATATAAGCCAAGCAGTCCTTCAGCTCATTCTTATAACGATTCTTCCAGCCCTCATGATACTGGGGCTGGCTTGCATACTTGGTCGCCACGTTATTGACCACGCTGTTGGAAAGCGCCGTCACAAACTCGCGGTCGGACATATCGTTGGAAAGATTCGCCCAGCGGAAAAAGTCCCTGCAGCCACCAGTGCCGCACATGTTGGTAATGCTCCACACCATGCCCTTGACGCAATCGGCGCGGCCCGAAATATCAATACCCAGGCCGCTCTTGAGCCACGCCTCGGTCACCGCATAGTACGAGTTGTACGCATAGGCATCTTGAAGTGCTGAGAACTCAACAGGATCGGTGTTATACGCACCTTGGAAGGCATCCTGAGCGATATGGCCCAGCTCGGTGAGCTGTCCGTTCTCGTACATGGCATTGCTCGTGTTGGAAATCTCACTGCCGCGATCAATCGCTTCCTTGAGCATACCGTATTTTTCGGGGCTGTAGTTGTAGGCCTGCTTCATAAACGGGATGAGCGACCAACGCCGGTCGAACTGGTAATAGCCCAGCGCGTTATAACCGTCGCCATACGAGAAGCCCTGGTTGTAGTTGCCATGGCTCTCGTACTTGGTAAAGTACTTCATCTCGGGAGTCACGTTGACAAACGAAACGCCCTGGACCGACCTCAGCACGCCCGAGAAGGACTGCTGGGTGTAGAGACCCTTATCGATATCGGTGGCATCCGAAGCAACGCCCGGCGTGGGCTCCTCGGCAGCGGCGGGTGCCGGCGCGGAAACGGCGCCAAACGAAAGCGCCAACGTCAGGCCCGCGACAATAGCAGAATGCTTGGGCTGCATAAGATCCTCCCTGCATTGGTGTAGTTAAAGTGCGGTTTGCAAAGATAGAATTAAGTATTGCAGCTCACCCGTTGTTGCACAACACCCCTCGGTAAACGGCAACAACCCTCCGCGAAATCTTAAGGAATCGCGCTCAACCTACAGCTTAATGTCAAAGCTGATTTCGGGGACGGCGGCCAGGTCGGCCAACGTCACGCCGTCGACGTACTTTTCGATCACGTCGTCCAAACCGCGCCAGAACTTGACGGTCGAGCACAAATCGCTGCGGGTGCAGCTGTTGTCGATACCATCGCACGCCACCGGAGCCGTGCTGCCCTCGACAGCGCGCAGGATGTCGCCGGCACGCACCTCGGCTGGATCCTTGGCCATCATGTAGCCGCCGCCCTTGCCGCGCACGCTCTTAAGCAGGCCCGCCTTCATAAGCGGACGAACCAGCTGCTCCAAATACTTTTGTGAGATATGCTCGCGGTCGGCAACCTCGCGCAGGGCAATCTTGCCCTCGGCGTCACCAAGCGCTGCGATATAGATCATCAGTCGGAGGGCATAGCGGCCCTTGGAAGAAATGAGCATACCTACCCTCCCATCGTTGCTGGGACAACATAACCAGGTTTGTTTGCCCCAAATCTTAAGTAAATGGGACAAACACAACAGGTTATTTTGTCCCAGAATTTGAAAAGTCGAGTGGATTAGTCGGGTTTTCCCTTGACTAACGCCGAACCCATAGTAACTTTATTCCGAGAAGATTCCTAGGGTTTAGTACACCTATGAGTACACCATATACAGAAAGGGACAGCATGAGCGCAAATCCGCTGCTTTCCATCGAAGGTCTGACCGCCTCCGTGGACGAGAAGACCATCCTCCACAACGTCAACCTCAACGTCGCCGCCGGCGAGACCCACGTTCTGATGGGACCCAACGGCGCCGGCAAGTCCACCCTCGGCCACCTGGTCATGGGCGACCCCGTTTACACGGTCAACAACGGCCGCATCGTCTTTGACGGCCAGGACATCACCGAGCTCACCACCGACAAGCGCTCGCGCGCCGGCCTGTTCCTGAGCTTCCAGGCCCCGGTCGAGATTCCGGGCGTGCCGCTGTCGAGCTTTTTGCGCGCCAGCATCGCCGGCCGCCCCGGCCTGGAGATGAAGGGCAAGGAGTTCCGCCGTCGCGTCAAGGAGCTCGCGGCCGAGCTCAACATGGATACCGCCTACCTCAACCGCGAGCTGGGCGTGGGCTTCTCGGGCGGCGAGAAGAAGAAGGTCGAGATGCTCCAGCTTCTGCTGCTGCAGCCCAAGCTCGCCAGCTTTCTGCGCGGCCGGCCCAAGCCCCCCATCCTGGACGAGACCGACTCGGGCTTGGACGTCGACGCCCTGTCCACCGTCAGCCACGGCATGGACGCCTACCGCAAGAGCTGCGACGGCTCCATGCTCATCATCACGCACAACACGCGCATCTTGGAGCACCTGAATGTCGACCGCGTCCACGTTATGGTCAAGGGCCACATCGTGCGCGAGGACGACGCCTCGCTCATCCCCTGGATCGACAAGAACGGTTTTGAGACCTTCGAGCGCGAGGCCGCCGAGCAGCGCGCCCAGGCCGAGGCCGCCGCTGCCGAGCAGCAGGCGTAAAGGGGCGACGCAATGACCAAGAACCGCACCGAGGTCGCGGACATCGACCGCAGCCTCTACGACTTCACCTATGGCGAGGAGGGATTCGAGCGCCTCGACGCCGGCATCACGCCCGACATCGTGCGCGAGATCAGCGCCAAAAAGGACGAGCCGCAGTGGATGCTCGACCTGCGCCTCAAGTCCCTCGAGATCTTCAATCGCTTCCCCGACCCGACGTGGGGCCCCTCCATCGAGGGCTTGGACATGGACAACATCGTCACCTACGTCAAGCCCAACACCGACCAAAAACACGACTGGGAATCGGTGCCCGACGACATCAAGAACACCTTTGAGCGCCTGGGCATCCCCGAGGCCGAGCGCAGCTACCTGGCGGGCGTCGGCGCGCAGTACGACTCCGAGCTCGTCTACCACAACATGCAGGACACAGCGTCTAAGATGGGCATCGTCTACTCCGGCATCGAGGAGGCCCTGCACGACCCGCAGTGGGAACCGCTCATCCACGAGAAGTTTATGACGCTCATCCCGCCCACCGACCACAGGTTTGCGGCCCTGCACGGCGCCGTATGGTCGGGCGGCTCGTTTGTCTACGTGCCCAAGGGCACCAAGCTCGACTTCCCGCTGCAGAGCTACTTCCGTCTTAACGCCAAGGGCGCCGGCCAGTTTGAGCACACGCTCATCATCGTCGAGGACGACGCCGACCTGCACTTTATCGAGGGTTGCTCCGCGCCCAAGTACAACGTAGCCAACCTCCACGCCGGCGCCGTCGAGCTCTTTGTGGGCAAGCGTGCGCACCTGCGCTACTCGACCATCGAGAACTGGTCCAAGAACATGTACAACCTCAACACCAAGCGTGCGCGCGTGGACGAGGACGGCGACATCGAGTGGATCAGCGGCTCCTTCGGTAGCCACGTGGGCTACCTCTACCCCATGAGCGTGCTCAACGGCCGTCGCGCCCGCTCGAGCTTTACCGGCATCACCTTTGCCGGCGCCGGGCAGAACCTCGACACCGGCTGCAAGGTCGTGCTCAACGCGCCCGAGACCTCGGCAACCGTCGAGACCAAGGGCATCTCCAAGAGCGGCGGCATCCAGACGTTCCGCAGCTCTATCGTTGCCACGCCCAAGGCCGAGGGCTCCAAGGCAACCGTGAGCTGCCAGTCACTGATGCTCGACGACCAGAGCCGCTCCGACACCATCCCGGCCATGGACATCCGCGCCAAGAACGTCGACATCGGCCACGAGGCCACCATCGGACGTATCGGCGACGACAAGGTGTTCTACCTGATGAGCCGCGGTATCCCGGAGGAAGAGGCTCGCACCATGATCGTCAACGGCTTTGCCAACCCGGTCTCCAAGGAGCTACCGCTTGAGTACGCCGTCGAGATGAACAACCTGATCAAGCTCGAGATGGAAGGAGCGATCGGATAATGAATCAGACCACCAACACCGCTGCTACCACCCTTGAGCAGGTCAATGCGATGCCGGCTGCCACATGGGGCTGGCTGAAGATGAATCAGACCAAGCTCGAGCTCTCTGACGAGCTTGCCGCCGCTCCCACCGAGACCGTTGAGGTCGAGGGCTTGGAAGAGCAGTTTACTGGCGTGGCAGACGCCTTCGACACCGCCATGGACGCCATGGCCGAGCGCTTCCCCGAGCGCCGCGCCTCCGCGCCCGGCGATGCCGCCGACCGCGCCCGCATCACGCCCGAGACCGAGCTCGACGTGCCCGCAACCTCCGTCTACCAGGCCGGCGCCATCAAGCTCGAGGAGGAGCTCTCCCCTGCTGAAGCCTTCGAGACCGGCATGGGCGAGGCTGCCTACACCTACTTGGCCGACCACGCCACCAAGCGCATCGTCATCGATGTGCCCGCATACAAGCACGCCACGGTTACCGTGCGCGTGAGCGGTGTCGATGCAGCCGCGGCCATCGCCGCCATCGACGTCGTCGCCCGTCCCCAGTCGACGCTCGATCTGCTTATTGCCCTGGACTCTCCCGTTGCCGGCCAAGGCGTCGTGGGATCCGTGCTACGCGTGTGCGCCCACGAGTACGCCACCGTCAACGTGACCTGCACGCAGACGCTCGACGATAGCTGGATCGCGCTCGACGACACCGGCCTGTTCCTGGACGAGGGCGCGCGCGTCAACGTGCAGCACACCGTCCTGGGTGCCGGCGCCAGCGCCACCGGCCTTGCCGGCGACCTGCTGGGCGATACCGCCAAGGTCACCATCGATACTGACTACCTGGGCGCCCGAGAGCAGGTGCGCGACTTTAACTACGAGCTGCGCCACCGCGGTCGCAAGACCGAGTGCGAGATCGACGCCAACGGCGTGCTGACCGGCACGTCCAAGAAGGTCTACCGCGGCACCATCGACCTCGTGCACGGTTGCAAGGGTGCAACCGGCACCGAGCGCGAGACGGTGCTTTTGGCCAACAAGGGCGTCGACAACAAGACCGTTCCCGTCATTCTCTGCGACGAGGACGACGTCGCCGGCAACCACGGAGCCACCATCGGCCACGTCCGCGACGAGCAGCTGTTCTACCTCGCCTGCCGCGGCCTTGACCAAAACGCCGCCGAGGACCTGTTCGTCCGCGCCAAGCTGGAGGACGCCACACTTTCCGCCACCGACGAGCGCACCCGCGCCGCCGTCGTCCGCCTGGGCAACAACCTGATCGACAACTTTGAAGAGGAGCTCGCATGATCGACACCGAGCACGTTAAATGCGACACCTGTACCGCACCGGAGCCTATGGAGCTCGACGCCAGCGACGAGGCTTCGCGCGGCTGGCCCACCGTAGACATCGAGACCAACCCCTACAAGGCGCAGTTCCCGCTCTTCCAGCAGCACCCCGAGATCGCCTTCCTCGATAGCGCCGCCACCGCGCAGCGCCCTGCCTGTGTGCTCGACGCCGAGCGCGACTTCTATCAGCGCATGAACGCCAACCCCCTGCGCGGCCTGTACTCGCTGTCCGTCGAGGCAACCGACGCCATCGCGAAGGTCCGCCAGCAGATCGCCGACCTCATCGGCGCATCACAGGCCAACGAGGTCGTCTTCACCCGCAACACGAGCGAGTCGCTCAACCTGGTCGCCAAGAGCTTTGCGCCCACAGTGCTCAAACCGGGCGACGAGGTCGTCATCACCATCATGGAGCACCACTCCAACCTGATTCCGTGGCAGCAGGTCTGCCGCGAGACCGGCGCCAAGCTCGTCTACCTCTACCCCACCAAGACCGGTCAACTCACCACCGAGGAGGTTCTGTCCAAGGTGGGCCCCAAGACCAAAATCTTGGCCGTGGGTCAGGTGTCTAACGTGCTGGGCGTCGAGAACCCGGTCAAGAACCTCGGCAAGCTCGTCCACAAGTACGGCGGCTATCTGGTCGTCGACGGCGCGCAGTCGCTGCCGCACATGCCGGTCGATGTGGCCGACCTGGGAGCCGACTTCTTTGCCTTTAGCGCGCACAAGGCCATGGGCCCCATGGGCATCGGCGTGCTGTGGGGCAAGATGGACCTGCTCAACGCCATGCCGCCCATGCTCACCGGCGGCGAGATGATCGATTCGGTCACCGAGCAGGACGCCGTCTGGGCGCCCGTTCCCGAGAAATTCGAGGCCGGCACGCAGGACGCCGCCGGCATCTTCGCCACGGGCGCCGCCCTTGATTACCTGGTCAACACGGTGGGTTACGAGAACATCCAGGCCCGCGAGCAGGCACTCGTCCACTACCTGATGGGCGAGCTCATGCAGCTCGACTTTGTCCAGATCATCGGCTCCATCTATTGGGACAACCACCACGGAGTTGTGAGCTTTAACGTCAAGGGCATCCACCCGCACGACGTCGCGAGCATCATGGACATGGACGGCGTCTGCATCCGCGCCGGCCACCACTGCGCGCAGCCGCTGCTTACCTGGCTGGGTGTCGAAAACCTTGCCTGCTGCCGCGTCAGCGTGGCCTTCTACAACGACAAGGCCGATATCGACAAGTTCATCGCCGGCCTGCATCACGTTTGGAGCACGTTCAATGGGTAATCTGTACACCTCCACCACATTTATGGAGCACAACTCGCACCCCGACTATAAGTACGAGATGGATGCTCCCACGCACGAGCACGACGGCATCAACCCCAGCTGCGGCGACGAGCTCACCTTGCAGCTGCGCGTCGAGAACGGCGTGATCGAGGAGGCCTCCTTTACCGGCCACGGCTGCGCCATCAGCCAGGCCAGTGCCGACATCATGGCCGACCTCATCACCGGCGAGACCGTCGAGGAAGCTCACCGCCTGGCAGAGCTCTTCCTCGCCATGATCCGCGGCGAGCAGCTCTCCGAAGAGGACCTGGAAGACCTGGACGAAGCCGCCCAGCTCCAGGATATCTCGCACATGCCCGCCCGCGTCAAATGCGCCGAGTTCGCCTGGCGCACCCTCGACGGCATGCTCACGGAACAAAATAATCAGTAGTATTTGTCCCAAATCTTAAGAATTTTGTTGGCCGAATCGCTTGACTAAGAGTGGTTCGGCCATTTTCTATTCCGAGAGCTCAGCTTGAGCCTTCACCCGCGCATAAGCGCGCGCGATACGAGATACGGTACTCTTACTGATTCCCGTATGCCGTTCGATCTCGCGCACCGTAAAACCGGTATCGTGCAATCCAAGAATGACGATATTGCGCTGCGCCGACGGCGCGGCTTTAACCCCGTGGAGCGGAACCCCGAGGCTCTTCGCCATCTTGTCGGCAAAGGCGTGGCGTTCCCACTCTGTCTCTTTCATATCGCACAGCGCCGGCTCGCTTCCGTCGGGCGTCGAAAGCGAATAGGCAATAAAGCCCTCGGCAGAACCAAAAAGTTCAAGCACGCAAGAAGGATCAGAAAATCCCCTCGCGACATCGGCCGCATCACCGTCGTAAGCGCACAAATGCTCCGGAAAGCTGCTCCAGGGATAACGCTCAATGAGACTGATGCCCACCTCCTGCGGATCGGCGTGTACGGAGCGAATAGCCTCCATCACCTGCCAATCGGTATCGAGCGAACGCCGATCAAAACGGTTCTGGAACAGATGGCCTGTGCGCCCCGTGCGTTTATTGAACCGCCGCGCGTACGTCAAAAGCAACCGGTGCATCGCCGCGCTCATCGTGTCCTCATAATCCGAGAGTACCAGATCCACGTGGTCGTTCATAAGGCACCAGGCGATAACCGTCACACCCTCCTCGCGGCAGCACTCGCGCATCAGCTCCAAAAACTCCCACCGGTCTTCATCGCCCTCAAAGATGAGCTGTTTGCCCACACCGCGAGCACAGACATGGTAAAAGCCGGTAACCGTTCTCCAAACGCGCTGCATGGCGCTCCCTTCGCCGGGATCTGCTTACCATCCAATACAGCACGATTGAAGCGTGCCATCAAAACATTCACGCAAAACAATACACTCGCGCGGCCAAAGGCAGCAAACAGGCGGCGAACGGCACCGTTGCAACAGGTCAACCACTGCAACGCTTGCAAGAGCGGACCAAAAGCTTGCCCAAGACGGACCCCCTCTACGGAAGCTCACGAACACAGAACATAGAGTTAAACCGTTTCAATTAAAACTTCAGGACTTCTCGCTACGAAAACTGAGCCGTTCGCCGAATATTTCGTGCATTTCGCGGTATTATAGGGGCTGCATGTCATGTCCCTTTCGAAGGGTCGCCCGGCAATCGCCAGCCACGGCCCCCAGACGGGACGCCAACACGATAGAGAGGAGAGGCATGCAGTACTCACAGGAAGTGGAGAACATGTGCCCCGTTGCCAAGGGTGCATACCACGGCCCCGCACCCATCCCCGAGGAGGGCAAGTGGGTCCAGGCTAAGGAGATTTCCGACATCTCCGGTCTTACGCACGGTGTGGGTTGGTGCGCACCTCAGCAGGGCGCCTGCAAGCTCACGCTGAACGTCAAGGACGGCATCATCGAGGAGGCCCTCGTTGAGACCATCGGCTGCTCGGGCATGACCCACTCTGCCGCCATGGCTTCCGAGATCCTTCCCGGCAAGACCATCCTCGAGGCCCTCAACACCGACCTCGTCTGCGACGCCATCAACGTTGCTATGCGCGAGATCTTCCTGCAGATCGTTTACGGCCGCAGCCAGACCGCGTTCTCCGAGGGCGGCCTGCCCGTGGGCGCCTCCCTCGACGACCTCGGTAAGGGCCTTCGCTCCCAGGTCGGCACCATGTTCGGCACCAAGGCCAAGGGCGCTCGTTACCTCGAGCTCGCTCAGGGCTACGTCACCCGCATGGCTCTCAACGACAAGAACGAGATCATCGCGTTCGAGTTCCTGAACCTCGGCAAGTTCACCGACGCCGTCAAGGCCGGCAAGACCCCCGAGGAGGCCATCGCTGGCGCTATGGGCCACTATGGTCAGTGGGAGAACGCTGCCAAGTACATCGACCCGCGCACCGACGAGGAGACTCACTCCGTCGCCAGCGTGTTCCCGGTTCACGAGTAGAAAGGGAGGGAAATAACTATGACTGTTACGTTCGAAGGTTACGAGCGCCGCGCTGACAAGATCAACAAGTGCCTCGCCGACAACGGCATCGCCTCCCTCGAGGAAGCTCTGCAGATCTGCACCGACAAGGGCTTCAACCCGCGTGAGATCGTCAACAACACCCAGTCCATCGCCTTCCAGAACGCCGAGTGGGCCTACACCCTCGGCTGCGCTCTCGCTGTCAAGCGCGAGGCCAAGACCGCTTCTGAGGCTGCTGCCATCATCGGCGAGGGCATCCAGGCCTTCACCGTTCCCGGCTCCGTCGCCGAGGACCGCAAGGTCGGTCTGGGCCACGGCAACCTGGGCGCTATGCTGCTCTCCGACGACACCGAGTGCTTCGCCTTCCTGGCTGGCCACGAGTCCTTCGCTGCCGCCGAGGGCGCTATCGGCCTGGCTCTGAACGCCAACAAGGCTCGCAAGAAGCCGCTGCGCGTTATCCTCAACGGTCTGGGCAAGGACGCTGCTCAGATCATCGCCCGCATCAACGGCTTCACCTACGTGAAGACCCAGTTCGACTACTTCACGGGCGAGCTCAAGGTCGTCGAGACCATCCCCTACTCCGATGGTCCCCGCGCTGCCGTCAACTGCTACGGCGCCGACGACGTCCGCGAGGGCGTTGCCATCATGTGGCACGAGAACGTCGACATCTCGATCACCGGTAACTCCACCAACCCCACGCGCTTCCAGCACCCCGTCGCTGGCACCTACAAGAAGGAGCGCCTCGAGGCTGGCAAGAAGTACTTCTCCGTCGCTTCTGGTGGCGGCACTGGCCGTACCCTGCACCCGGACAACATGGGCGCCGGCCCTGCCTCTTACGGCATGACCGACACCATGGGCCGTATGCACTCCGACGCCCAGTTC